>JAKBKR010000022.1 GCA_021832495.1 bacterium
CCGGGCAAAAGGGCCTGGCACTGGATCCCTCCGGGTGTCCCGAAGGGGAAGTCCGAGAAAATGCAGGCACGAGCGAAACTGAAGGCCACATCGTTTGGCCAGACAGAGTATCTTGTCCCGGTACTCGGGTTGTAAAACTTCGCGTTAGAGTTGATCACGAAGGTGTAGTTGTCCCCGTTTTGGAGGGTACTGCCGTACATGGTCGAGCACTGGGTAGAACCGGGCACGCAGGTGGCGAGGTCAGGAACGTAGTCGTTGAGCGATGTTCCGGTGAGCGACCCATTGTAGGTAAGCAAGGTTTGGATCGTGTTGTAGATGACCTCTGTCCCGGCGGTCTCATAATCGACCGCAGGATCCTCGGAATAAGATCCACCTGGGGTGAGCTCAAAATCATTCAATTCTGGAGGTGGTGGTGGATTGAGACTCTGTGGATAGAAGGGGGCGACCAACCCGGTCGGTCCGATGCCCAAATCAAAAGTGAAGTTGGAATAACCAACGAATGCGCCGCTCTGGAACTCTGCTGTAAAGTTGACTATGTAGACCCCTTCTTGCGCTCCAAGGGCAGCCGAGACCTCAGCATCTTCACTCGTGGAGTTCCCGGAGATGTTGAAGACGTTCAGATCCGAAAGTGATGCATCCCACCACGATGTGGATATGAGCGACCATTGGCTACTGGGTATCGGGGTGAAAGCGGCACGGAGCGTGAACGACCGGCCAGTGGCATTCAAGGGATTGGACTCTCCAATGACACTCCCAACTATCTCCGGAAGTAGGGCTTGATTCTGCAGGGTGGAATCCAGGATAGCTAACGGCGTGAGCGCCTGCAGGTTCGTGTACGATCGCCCGTCAAAGTCCGTCGCAACCGCTTTAATCAGGTAGAGGCCAGGGGTCTGGTAGGTGTAGTTCACTACCGCGGATTGGGATTGCACAGCATTTCCATCCCCAGGTAGGAGATCGACATCCGTCGGGTTTCCCCATGGAATGGAGACCGTAAAAGTGAGCGGACTTCCGGTCGAAGAGGAATTGTAAGGGGTGTACACTCGCGCACCCAACGAAGGAGGACAATTAGGAGGGAGGCATGGAACGGTATGACTTACAGGAATGCGGGAAACAATGGTATGGATGGAAGAGGTCGGGCTGGCCAAGTAGGTCAGTCCAGTGTAGGTTCCTGCACCGACGACCACGGACACAACGGCCAGCGCGATAACTCCCACCCAGCGTGGCCCGTCCTGTGCGGAGGGAGTAGGTCCCTTTCTCCTAGGAAAGAGAATCCCCGTCATATCAGGGCTGGGCTCTTGTTTGAGAGCGGAATCCAAGGTTTCTTGACCCGTTCGCATCATTTCCCTATTTTGCAATTGTACCTAGTATGTAGAGGCACATTGGTCCTATTTATAGACGGAAAATGGGGAAGATCTACCCAAGACTTCCACCTGATTGCAGAGAAAACTGCGGTTTCTGTAACCCTTCACGAATCTGCACCGCATGACGGCTAGTGCGACACCTGTGGAATCGCACCGCCTAAATCTAGCGATGCCTCCACCACCTCCCGAGTGGGTTAAGGCCAATGCGACCCGCGACGAACCGCCCCAGAAGCGTGGCGCGAAAGATGGGCATGACGCGCACCTTCGTCCCCCACCTTCCCGCATTGACGAGGAGCAGGAAGTTACTCTCCCCTCCAGCTCGAAGTATGGAAGCAACCTCTGTGAGCCATTCGCGCGGGACGAACAAACGGTGGAGACGATCGTCCCCGGGGTATGTGCGGGTGACCCGCTACCACATCGCCCGATACGACGCTCACACGGTCACAAGGTCCGGAGGGTGTGCCTCCCTCCGGACATGGCCCCTCCACGATCCCACCTCACCTGGTCCATCCATTTCTTGGTGGGGGACTGGTCGATGAAGGGGCTGACCAACTCCCTACTCCGAGATCAGCTCGCCTCGGACTATGGATTGAAGGTAAGTGTGGGAGTGATCGATGAGATGCTCCGCCGGACGGCAAAGCTCTTCGCTCCCGCGTACGAATCCATCCGTCTATGCCTGAAAGAAAGAAGGCAGGTGAACGTGAACTGGACGGGCTGGCGAGTGGAGGGCGTCAACCACCAACTTTGGGGCTTCTCGTCCCCTGATGTCAAGACGGCCTTCTTCAAGGTGGGCCGGTCCGCAGGTCACCCCGTTCGAGAGAAGGTGTTGGGAAAACGCATGCCGAAAGGGCAGGTCCTGAATTGTGACGGCGGGGTTGCGTTCAACTCGTTGCATGGGAAGAAGCAACGTTGTTGGATCCACCTTCTGCGGAAGGCGGTGCAGGGGCAGGAGAGGTGGGAGTGCCCCTCAGATGCCTCCGACTGGAGAGGGCTTCGGACCATGGAGAAACTCACCCGCCGGATCCTGGAAGTGGCCCGGTGGCCACAGGACTCGAGGAAGACGGCATAGGCGCGACACTTGAAGGCGTGGGTTCGCCAATGGTTAAAGGTGGAACGTGAGGGCGAGGTGGCATTGGCACGAAATGTGGTGGTGGGCCAAGATGGAAGTGGATGCTCGCGACAACGTGGCGGAGCAGGGACGGCGACCCCACATCGCAGCGAAGCGGAAACTGTCGTGGGGATCGAGGACCAACCATGGTGCGGACCACACCTCCGGGCTGGCGAGCGTGATCCAAACGAAGAAGCTGCGGGGGATCCCGTTCCGGGAGTTTGGGGGCCAGGCTTCTGCAGGGGCAGGTTAACCCGTTCCAAATCAGGCCAGGACAAACTGCCCCTGATTGAGGCGAGAGATTGTCGTGGCAAGTCGCAACCATCGTGAGCTATCGTCATGCCCGAACGTGGTGGGTTACAGTCCGGACCCACGCACAACGTAGGACCTTGTCCTCGGAACGTTCTTTCCGTGGAGACCCTACGATACCCAGAAACCCTTACCTGCCCACGACACCTCTGCTTTGTACATGGCTCGGATTCCCCATGAAGCGCTTGTGGCGGTGGGGCTCTCAGCGGGGGAAGAGGTACTCGGATCTTGGAAAGCGTGGCACTCTTGGGATGCGCATGTTTTGCGGACCAACCCCGACGATCCCCTCGACTTCTTTCACCTGTTCTTTGGTACCGGAGACTACGTTTCCCGGCAAGCCCCCAGCATGGCTCCCACCCCGAACGATAAGGCCATTTATGGAGGAGGAGAGAGTTTCGATACCGGAGGCTATCTTATACTCACTAATGCGAGGCTCCTTTACGTCAAAAGTCGGACTTTCTTCGGCGGTTACGAACTGATCAGTGACGTCTCTTCTGACCTCGAGCACATCGAAATAGTCCGATGCCTTAGCAAGGCCCAGTTGCTATTGATAAACAGAAGTGTCTTTCGGATCAAGGAGTGCCCGACTTCCGAGGTCTGTGCAACCATCCGCACTGCGGTCAAGCAGCAACAAGGATTTCAGGCTCTCCCAACGCGGGAGGAACAATCCTTCTCCCTATCACCCGTCAAGGTTCGAATGTTGAGTTGCCCCAACTGTGGGGTACTGAACTCACTGGATGAAAAGACGTGTGGTGCTTGCGGGGCAGAACTGGACTGAGTCGGAGCCCGCACACGTTCGGAACGGTGTGGATGGGGAGAGGGAAGAACCCATTCTGCAAGTGTTTCGGGGGAGTCAGGGCTAGTGGCGTTCAATCACCCACCGTGTCAGTCATCTGGCAGGAATCCTGTTTCCCCACCGTGGGAACGAAGGTGGTCGGGAGTGCGGGCTGCGGGATTTGAACCCGCGTCGATAGCTTGGCAAGCTACCGTTCTAACCAGGCTATACTAAGCCCGCAATCCCGGAGGGGACTTCCCTGCAGGGATATAAACTCGGTCCTGGGTTCCCATAGAGGCCGACTAACCCTTCAGCGTGGCTTTGGTGATCTTCACGGGTGTCCGCGGCCGATCCTGAGAGTCCGTGGGGACCTTCCCGATGGCCTTGACCACATCCAATCCCCCCACGACCTTGCCGAAAACAGAGTGCTTCATGTCAAGCCACGGTGTCGCATCCAGCGTGATGAAGAATTGGCTACCTCCCGTGTTGGGTGCCGCCGTCTTGGCCATGGAAAGGATCCCCGGTCCGCTGTGGGTAAGTCCGGGGACGAGCTCGTCCTTGATGGTGTATCCCGGCCCGCCGGTTCCATCTCCCTTGGGGCATCCTCCTTGGATCATGAATCCCGCGATGACCCGGTGGAAGGTGAGCCCGTCATAGAATCCCTTCTTGGTGAGGTCGGCAAAGTTCTTGGCGGTCAGTGGGGCACGGTCGGCAAAGAGCTCGATCTCGATCTGCCCCATCGTTGTCTCCAGTGTCACATGCGGATTAACCATGGTGGTCTCCCGGCAGGGCGAGAGGTGGGGGGGATTAAAAGAGCGCGCGCCGAACCGGTGTCACCGGAGGCCCCTCAAGCAGGGTACGGACCTCGGCCCACCGCTCGAAATCGATCACCGCGGCAAAGGGCGGGGCCTCAGAACCGGAGGTGATATCCTTCAGGCGCCGCGCCGCAATCTCGCAGCGCTCGTGCCAGAGCTTCCGTGAACCCTTGCTCCGGTGCATCCGCTCTGACCAGAGCGTTGTCGTGTCCTCGGCGTTGGCCGCTCTCGGATACTTGCCTTTGACCAACGCACGCTCGGCCCGAGTGCGTCGGACCAGATCCACGTAGCCCACATGCTTCACGAAGAGGTCCGCATAGCTCTCATCGTTCTCATCGAGGGGGAGCACTTGGCTCCCCTCCCGGGTGGACCAGCGCACCGCGGCGACGAATGCGGGCGATGGCATCCGGACATCCGAGAACTCCGATAGGGCTCGGGCCAGGCCTATCTCGGTGGTCGAAAGTGGGACCAAGGGCTCACTATCCTCCGGTGCGAAGTACTCCTGCAATCCCTTGAGCTCTTCCGGGGAGAGATCTAGGATCACCGTGTGGGGATGGAAGGCACCTAGTTCCTGCTCAACGAGGGTGCCTTCATCCACCGGTCCTCGCAACGCCCCAATGAGGTCCAGATGTCCGATCCGGACGCTCCGCACGGGCCCTTATTCCGTCCTCTCCTCCATGAGGTCGAGGAGACTTTCTGGGTCCCGGTGCCGCCGCAGCTCGGCGATCTCCACCAGGGGAGTCCCCTCGATGTTCTCGCGGTCCTTCCGTTCGGGAACGATGAAGAGCGACCAGCCTTCCGCGACGCGAGCGATCTCGTGAAGCCCGCGGGCGCGCCGCACGGCGCTCATGAGGTCCCCTACTCCCATCACCACGAGATTGCGCTGGGGGTCGATATGGTGCCGGGCCAGTGCGTCGAAGGGACTCCGGATCGTCACCTCGACCTTCCAGCCTTGTCCGCCGAGCGCGCTGAGGATCGCGGCCATGGACCGTTCGATCGAAGGAAGTCCCTTCCCTTCCCCGGCCGAAGGTCCCCCCTCCTCCTCCGCTTCTGTCTCCGTCGTGACCTCGAAGGGGTTCAGGGGTTGGGCTAGGGGAACATCGAAGATCTGCTCAAGGCGTTCGATCACCTCCACCTCGGCGCCGCCCCCCTCCTCGTAGAGCTGGATGGTGCGGCGAGAGACGCCCACCATGGTGGCCACGGTACCGAGCGAGTGGTGTGCTCGTTCCCGTGCCTGCCGGAGCCGCCGGCCATTGATACGGGCGAAAGTCCCTCCGGGGCTCGAGAACAGGAAGGGGGGGATCCCCTTCACAAGGTAATCCTCCAAGGTTTCCAATGTCAGGATGCCGAGCCCGTACCGGGTGTAGAGGACACCATCCTCGAGCAGCTGCCCCCCCGAAGTGCTCCCGATAAGGAGCGGGGCGCCATGCATGAGGTCGGCGAGCGAGATGAGCGAGGAAGCCCCTGCGGAGTCTATCGCGTCGACGTTCTTCAGGATCTTGATGAGCAAGAGTTGCGAATCCCGACGGGCGATCAGGTCAAAGCAGCTCGGGCGCACCGTATGGAGGTCGGCGACGTAGAACCCCACCTGACGCAGGATACGGGCCGTCCGCTCCACGGTCACTTGCCGGGGGAGGATCTGCTCCTTCATCAAAGAAAACTATAGTGGGTGGCTATATGAAGTGACACCCGGTCGGAGAGAGGTCCCTCTTTCATCGATGGGAGGCGGTGAAGGCAGGGCCAAGGGGTACGCTATACCCCTGAAAGGGCCTCCGTCTGACGGGGCGCTTGGTGGCCATGTTTCGACGAAGGACCGTGCCGACCAACGGGAACCTTGCCATGTTCCCAGTGCCAGACCGTCCCGTGCTGTACGTTGCGGTTGGCGATGGGACGATCATCGCAGGGGACATCCACGTTGGGCTGTCTCGTCGAGAGGCTCAAGACCCTACCCGGGGCTCTGGGAGTGCGAAGGAACTGGCCGAAGCGCTCTTAGAGTCCCTCCGACAATGCCAAGCTCGCCGGATCATCCTCCTTGGTGATGTCAAGGAGCCGATCGTGGGAGCCCCTTCGCACGTACGACGGGAGCTGAAAGAATTCTTCGGCCGCCTGGTCCTTTCTCGGGCGGAAGTGTGGATCGCCCGGGGGAACCATGACGTGGGGCTCGAACGATTCGTCCCACCCGAGGTGAAGATCCGCCCTTCTCGGGGTTGGCTCGAGTCAGGCATCGGGTACCTCCATGGGCATGCCAAACCGACGCAGGAGGTCCTGTCCGGGGCTCGGAAACTGGTGATGGCTCATCTACATCCCGGCCTCCGGTTCGCCGAAGGGCGACAACGCTGCTGGATACGTGTCCGATATGCCCCGGGGCAGGTTCCGGGCGCCCCCTTCCTAGAGGAAGCGGTCGTCGTGCCCGCTTTCAACCCTCTTTGCAATGCAGAGTCATTGAACTTCGAACGCCCGCGTCGGAACCGCAGGTTCCTGGTCCGGCAGTTCCTCTCCCAAGGCGTGGCCCAGGCGTACCTTTTGGATGGAACAGACCTCGGACGGATGACGTTCTAACCCCGGAACTTGGGGCGGTGCGATAGGAGGACCGGAAGTGGAAGCGGCAGCCAGGGACGTCCCCCCTGCCGCCTCCCGATCTCAAGAGAAAGCTCTGATAGGGTGACCTCCGCCGATTCCTTCTCCCCCCGGCGCCGCACTGCTAACCGGTCCCCCTTCGCCTCCTTATCGCCATAGACCAACGTGAGGGGAACCCATTCTCGCTCGGCATCTCGGATCTTCTTTCCTACCGTCTCTTCCCGGTCGTCCACATCGATCCGGGCCGCCGTGGCACGTTGGATCTCCTCCGCCAACCGCTTCGCTGCCTCGTTGAACTGGTCTGTCACAGGGATCACACGGACCTGGGTCGGGGAAAGCCAGAAGGGCCACGAACCCTTGCCACCCTTTGCAATCCGGGCGGCCTCATCCTCGAGTATGGCGTAGAGGTTGCGTTCGATCGCACCCGAGATGCTCGCGTGCAGGATGAGCGGATGATGTTTTGCGCCGTCCGAGCCGGTGTACGTGATCCCAAACCGCTCCCCGTTCTCCACGTCGATCTGTACCGTGGAAAGCGCTGCGGCGCGCCCCTGGGTATCGAGGGGGTGGAACTCGGCCTTCATGACGAAATAGAAGATCCGGTCGTCCCAGACCTCGAGGAGGAGGGGCCGGCCCATGATCTGGGAGAGCTCCCGGGCGAACGGTCGGTTGGCGTCCAGGAACTCTCGGGTGAAGCGAACGGCCACGTTGTACGGGACGCCGAGATCGTCCATCCACTCCTTGCAGGCCCGGAACTGGGCCAAGTACTCCTGCTTTGCGGAATCCACGTCCGCCACGAGCGAGTGCATATCGGGCATCGTGAAGGTCCGCAACCTCCGGAGTCCCGAGAGTTCGCCGCTCTGCTCACGCCGGAACGAATAGTGGGAGAGCTCGTAGAGACGGACCGGGAGGTCCGCCGCTCCAATGGTCATATCGTGGAATATCAGATATTGGCCAAAGCAGGCCGCAAACCGCAGGAAGAAGTCCTTGTCGTCGGATTCGATGACGTATTGTCGAGCGGGGAACCGGTCGAGGTACTTCTTGAGGGCGGGATGTTCGTAGTCGTACATGATGGGGGTCTCGACCCGCATCCCCCCGAGGTTCGCCACCACTTGGGACACGCGTTCTTCCAGGAGCCGCTTGATGAGCTGCCCCTTCGGATACCACCGGAAGTTCCCGGAATCCGAACCGGGCTCATAATCGACCAGTTCTTGCTCGCGCATAAGCCGCACATGCGGGGGCTCCTCCCCCTTGGACCGGGACCCGCCAGTCTCGTACTGGTAGAAGGACCGGAACGACCCTTCTGCCTTGGGGAGAAAATCGTTTGCCGGGACCACCTCGCCGTCCGCGGAGAGCACGTACCAGGCGCTGCGGATCGCTTTCTCCTTCGTCAGCGCAGCGCTTTCCTTCTGGGTGGGCTTCTTCCCGGAAGACGCGGGGGGCGTCTCCGATAGGGATACGGTCCGAGAAAGTTCGGCCAAGGGATGTCCTTTGGCCTTCAGGGTGAACGCCTTGTAGTAACCAAAAGGTGCGGCGATCACAGGGAGGCCGAGCGAAGCGGCGGACTCGACGAGCATCTCACCCGCCTTTTGGGCGACGTCTGGCTTTGCTAAACGGTTGGAAAGATGGGCATACGGGTACAACACGAGCTGCTGCGCTTTGACCTGGGACTGCACGCTGGCGATCTCTCCCAGGGACTTTTGCACGATACCTGCAAGGTCGGCCCCATCTCCCTCTTCCACGCTATAGAACACGACGAGGGCCTCTTGGGCCTCCCCCTTCTTTGACTCAGGCGACAGGTTCGGCGGGGATTTGATGGCCGGGGAGCGAGCCTCGAAGGAGAGACTGTCCGCGTGGATGAAGAGCAGCTTCGTGGAAACCCTCCTAGCTCCCTTGCAGAATTGGCTCTTTATAAGGGTACGGCCCGCGCCGCATCCTAAATGGACCACCTTGGGAGGGTAGAAATAATAGTGCAGGGTGAAACTGAGTATACAAGATGCGGGCTTCACGCGTCGTGCCTGTCCTGGCATTGATTGGACTTTTGGTGGTCTCCCCCGGGTGGGGTGGCCACCTTCCGACCCGAGAGGGAACCTCAGCCCCGGAGCCCGTAGATGCGGGGAACGGACCGTCGCTCACTATTGAACATTCGGCCTCTCGGCCCCTCGCAGGTAGCCCGACCGGCTGTGTGAATTGCGTCAGTGCATCCATCGATGTCGGAGCCCTTCCCGAGACGCCGATAGTGGACCCGACGACCGGGGACCTATATGTCCCTGACAGCGGGGATAACGTGGTGAGCGTGATTGCCCCGGGCAACAATACGGTCATCCAGCAGTTCCCGGTCGGAACGTTCCCGGAGACCCCCGTATTGGATCCTTCCACCCGGACGATCTACGTTCCCGACCTGAACTCCTCCGCTGTGAGCATCATCGATGCCGCCACGTCCTCCCTGCTCGGTTCCGTGGCGGTCGGAACGCATCCGTACCCCGGGGTCTATGACCCTGGGAACAGCGAGGTCTATATTCCGAACTTTTCCTCGGCCAACGTGAGCGTCATCTGGAGCCCTTCGCACTCTGTGATCGCAAACCCCGCAGTCGGTGCCGGCCCTGACGGGGTCGCTTACGATCCGCAGAATGGCTTGCTCTACGTAACGAGCGTCTACACCGGCACCGTCAGTGTGATCAATGGGGTCACGAACCAGGTGATCACGACGGTCGGTGTCGGGGCCCACCCGTATGCCCCGCTCTACGACCCGATCGATGGAGACCTCTACGTGCCATGCTTCAATGCGTCGGTGGTCGACGTGATATCCGGCACTTCGAACAAGGTCATTGGTGCCATCCCTGTTCCCCCCGAGCCCCTGACTCCCACCTTCGATCCTCGGGATGCCGATATCTACCTGCCCAGCAACCGCGAGGACCTGTTGACCGTGATCTCGGCCCGCAACAACACCATTGTGGCGGAAGTCCCGGTCGATTCGTACGCGTACACTCCCACGTATGACCCGGAGAACGGGGAGGTCTACGTGCCGAACTATGGTGCCAACAACATCAGCGTGGTATTGGGGGCATCATACTTTGCGACGATCCCGGTCGGGCGTACTCCCGACGTTCCAATCTTCGATTCTGTAGATGGCAGCCTCTACGTATCGAACTGGAAGTCGCGGAACGTGAGCGTCATCCCCGGTGGAGGTTTCCAACCACTGTCTGTCACCGCGAGGGCCACGCCAAGTTCGGGATCCGCGAGACTCTCGGTAGAGCTCGAGGCCTTGCCCCTAGGCGGTACTGGGTTCTACACCCGCTGGAGTTGGCACTTGGGAGATGGCGCCATCGGGACGACGCAGTACCTGAACCATACCTACGCCCTTCCGGGAACCTATACCGCCTGGGTGAAAGTGACCGACAACAACTCGGCGACTGTCGAGAGCAACCACCTTGCCATCGTCGTCACGAACGTATCGATCCGATCGGTCTCGATCACCCCTTCTTCCGCCACGCTGTCCGGCGGGACGACCGCCGGTCCCTTCCGTGCCCATATCACCTGTACCGCCGCCTGCCCGTCAACGAATTTCACCTATCGTTGGTCGCTGTCGCCATCGGACGCCGGGCACCTGCTGACGCCGGAGGCCAATGCAACGATGCTCGTGGCCGGGAGTTTGGTGGGGTTCGCCCAACTCTCTGTGAACGTCACGATGGGGAATGCGTCCCAGTCGAGCACGACCATCCTCCTCCAGTTCGTGGCGGCACCCCTTCCTTGGTGGGAGGTCCTGTTCGGTTCACGCGGGATCCCCGAGTTCCTGGCCGTGGTCGGCCTGGCGGTGGGTGGTGTTTTGGTGTATGGTTTGTTCCGTCACCGGTCAAGCCGAAGTAGGAAGTCCCGTTCGATTATCGAGCAGATGTAAGGGAGTACGGTGGCATGGATATCGACCGTTCGCCGGGCAAGTGGTTCGGATGCGGGAGCGGTCGGTCCAGGGGGTCCCGTGGCCTGAAGGGGCAAGGCGCGCCAGTTGTCGGCCCACTCCACGGGTCCCGTACCAAATACCTCAGAAGCATCGTTTTATCTCTTGTCAGCCTCTATAGGGCTGACAAACCATTGTGACAAGCATTTCCACATGCCCATCAACAAAGTGAACCAGCACGGGAAGTCCATTGGGACCGAGTCCTCACCCCGAACGACCTTGGCGAAAGGTAGGAGTGCCTCCGCGTCGAGATTGGGCCCGGAAGTGACCCTTTGCAAGTTCTCCATTCCTCTGCCAGAGAATTCTTGTGTGTTTGAGTACGTCACGAGGAAGTACCCTGACGTGACCATCCATTATCTGAGCGCGATGATCACCGGGAAGGACGAGCTCACATCGGATGCCGAGATGCTCGGCCCTTCCGTGACGGGCCGACTCAACCAGGAAATGATGCAACATGAGGGTACAAAACGCGTGGAAGTACTCTCGTTCTCCGAGGGCCACGGGTTGTACCGCATCGTGGAGCCGCTCTGCCCGTCGATCCAGCTCCTCCGGGACCTCAAGTTATTGCCACGCTACCCCTTTCCCATCGTAAAGACCCGATGTAATGTGGTGATCGCCGGGACCGAAGCGCAGATCCGCGAACTCTATGCGAGGCTGAAGGAGTCCGTGCCGGGCACGGTGATACTCTCCGTGCGTCATGGGGAACTTGGGGCACAATCGATACTGACACCCCGACAACTTGAGGCCTTCCGCAAGGCGGTTAGTGCCGGATACTACGACGTGCCGCGACGCACGTCCCTCAAGGACCTGGCCGATTTCATGGGTGTCTCCAAGTCGTCGTTGTGGGAAACGATGGCTACAGTCGAGCGAAAGCTCCTCACCACGGCAGCCGATGGGTCCCCTGAGGAGATCTGAAGCTCCGGGCGGCGAGTTCGCCCGGAAAGGATCGGTGTTGTCAAGCACCCGGATCGGGTCCCGGGAATCATCCAGTCCAAAGGTGTATTCCCAAGATGTGGCCCAAGAGCGTGTCCGCACCCGCCACGGGTAGGGCGCATGCCAGCGGTACAAAGTACGCTAAGACGTAGTCGTACCATCGAGGGTCCCTAGCCTCCCTTTCCGGCGGAATGGCGTATGCGGGCAGGTAGACCATCAGACCGTAGACAAAGAACCAGAATCCCGCAATGAGCGCGGTCGGGTTGAGGGTGGCCTCCATCGTGGTACCCAGGAAGCCATAGAGCAATAGGACCTCGTTGGGCGTGAAGCGGATCCTCTTCAGAAGATAGGTCCATCCGGCGAACTCTGGGACGAAGACCACGACGCTGCTGAACGCAATGACGATAAGGTAGTTGTTCGATGCGGTGATATATGCTACCCCGATCTGGGAACCAAACTCGGGCGCCAGGTTGGTCATGGTGGTCGTGATGGCCTCTTCGATGAGCGCAAAGCTTGTGGCGAGCGCTAGGAATCGCCAGGGCCAGCTCAAGGGCAGCCCCCGAGACCATTGACGGAATTGGTCGCGGAATCGAAGCATGAGGAGCCCGCCGATGAGCACCCAAAGGACGACGAGGCCCGCCGCCATCAGGATGATCGCCCGGGACTTTGGGTCACGAGAACCGATCAGGACAATGGCCA
>JAKBKR010000023.1 GCA_021832495.1 bacterium
CTGGTACTGTGTCGTGTAGGTCACAGATTGGGTCAAGTGCGTGGATCCCACGGTGAGTGTCCCCGAGGCAGGGGATGCGATGTATTGGGTACCTGCACCCCCAGCTATTGGTGTCGCGATGGTGTAGGTGTACGACCCCGCGGTCACGTTGAACGTGATGTTCTTTCCCGTGGAACTGCTGGTTGCACCATTCAACGTCACTGACCATGTGGTCGACAAGGGAAGCCCTGCCTCCACAAAACTGACCGGTACGGTCGGTGTCGATGCAAAATCTGCCGTCTGTGTAATCGGCCCATTCATTGACACTGAAGCAGGATTGTTCCCTCCCGTATAGTTTCCAGGACCATTCCCGGTCCACCACCGGAACTGATAGCCAGGGTTTGCGGTGGCCTGCAGAGTGACCAAAGTGCTGGAATTGTGCCAGCCACTCGCAGGGGTTACCGTCCCCGCCGAAATGGGATATGCGATAGTGGTCAGATAGTATTGGGTGGTGTAGACGACCGGTTGGGTTATGTGAGTCGTTCCCACAATTATCGTGCCAGAGGAAGACGGGGTACTCAACACATATTGGACTCCAGAAGTCCCTGCGATCGGAGTGAGGATTGAGTAGGGATAGGTACCCGAGGAAACGTTGAATGTGATGTTCTTTCCGGCAGAAGAGGAAAGAACGCCATTGAACGTGACGGACCAAGAAGTGCCGGACGGCAAACCAGATTCCAAGAAACTAACAGGGACGGTTCCTCCGGTGGCGCACGTAAGTGTGACCGAGAGGCTCTGATTGTGCATCGACTTCACGTATACGGGAAGCGATTGGGCCGTACATCCACTGGCTGAGACGTTCACCCAATAGGGGCCTTCGGTGTATTCGTCATTGTACACCCCCGATGCTTGGGCAGAGAGAGTATTCACCTTCTGGAGGGCATTTACCTCAACGGTAGCCGTCTTGGGAACCACGGTGAGGTTCAACCACGCCCAGGGGGACTTCACGAGTTGATGATCGTAGATCCCACTTGCGGAGGCTACCGCAGGGAACTCGTACTCGTTCCCATAATCGTATGTCGAGTTTGGCATATCGGTGGCTCCGAAGTCGTAGGAATAGTTCTGCGACCGGTACATGTAGTAGGGATACATGCAATTGGTCGACGTCGAAAAGGAGGGCGCAGGGCAAGTACTCCCGACACCCGATGTGCTCGAGTTTACTTCAGCTTCTCCACCTTGCGATGAACTGAAGTAGAGCTTGATCGGATATCCGCCCGCATCATTGGGACCCATCTTTGGGACGCTCAGTTCCATTTGACCCAGGCTGCCCCATCGACCCGGCCAGTAGCTGTCGCAGGCGTTGTCACCAGGAGTGCAACCCCCGTCCGGGTTGTTTTGAGGGATGGCTGGGTTCAGGGCATGCCCGATCTCGTACGCGAACGCGATCGCTCCGGGTCCACTTGCGCCCCATTTCAATGTGTTGCCCAACAACGATTTGGCGTAATACGGACCAAGATTCACGCCACTCGTGGTGTTTCGAAGATAGATCGTTCCATTGAGTCCCTGCGTCTGGTCTTTGACATTGAGCACCCAGGGATTAGTCTGGCCCGTAGCGGTCAGGTTGACATACGTAAGATCGCCCGAGTTGAGCACCATCACTTGGTCGGCACTTCCATAGACATCGAGCGGTGACGGACTTACCGCATTTTGTTCCGCACCCCCGACTATCTCCCATACCACGGCGCAGGCAAACCACTGGTTCGTACCCGCCACCCAGTTTTCGTTGAACGCGCCATTGGCCAAACAGTCCTGGGCACCGCTATTTGGTCCCGTCACAGTGGGAGGGGCTGGATAGAACTGAAACTCCAGGAAGGCCTGCTTATCGAGACTTGCTGCATCGTAAACCGTGCCCCCGATCCAAATCGTAGCGTAGAAGTCTCCCTGACTATACACGCTGTTGCTAGAAGGAAGGACAAACTGGAACGACGCGTTCCCACCCGATCCTGCTGCATCGGAAATGTAACTGACGGTAGGCTCATCGTGCCCGTAGCAGTAAGAGGGGGTATACCATGCGGTGACGTTTTTCGCCCAATACATCCCGTCACATTGCAATGTCCCGTTGGATGATGAATTCAGGGAGTGCATCGCCGAGATTGATGAATGAATACTAGACGAAGCGAGAGGGGCCCTCGCGCCCCCTACGGGGGAAACGAGCAAAGCCAAGAGGACGAGCGCTGGAACAACGGTCCGGATGAGAATTGGCGGACGAGGGTCTCGCAAGAACCGCGAGAGTGTCGAAGAGTGAGCCTTCCGAGGCGCCAATGTCGTGTCTCCACACATCTTGCCGAGGACTCGCATAGCAAGGATTCCAGACTTTACCCACTTATAACACCTACTATCAGCGTAAGTCAAGTTCGACCCAACATCTCACCCCGAGCCAGGGAAACTTGACCACCATTGGCCAGACCTCACCCTGTCAAATTGAGGTCCAGGCATCGAAGATTGTTTACACCTCCTCCATCGGAAGCGGACGCGTGCCCCGGGGTGCCCGCGTTCCATGAGCCTCACGGCGAGGGTTAAGACGCATATGCACACTAGGGGGATGCAAAGGCGTACCCCTCCCGACGTCTTGAACCCAAAGCCACGCCTATGCGGCCCCCTTCCACTCTTTCCGCGCTTTCCCGTTTTCCCCCTTGAAGAGAGGCCCAACGATTCTTGCGAGATCCGAGCTGCGTCTTTCGGCACGAGAAACATATATATACACATATGTATGAGTAGTACCATGTCCTCAAAAACATTGATGGTGCGAAAGCCAATCTACGAAGCGCTTCACCGGGAGAAACGACCCGGTGAGAGCTTCTCGCAACTCATGGAACGATTGCTCTCCCGTCCTCGAGGGGTCCAGTCGTGCTATGGTGCCTGGAGGAGAAACCGGTGAAGTGCATCGACACCCCCCTCCTCATCGAGCTACTGCTCGGCAAGCCCTCGGCGAAACGCTGGATCCGGGAAATGGGTTCCTCTGAGGGAGAATTCGGTACCACGGAATTCAATATGACCGAACTGGCCTTGGAAGCCCAGGGGATGAAGGGAAGGCCAGACCGCAGACTCGATGTTCTGGATACCCTTCGGCGGGAACTCACGGTGCTCCCGGTGGACCGACAAGCCTACCAGACCTTTTCGATCCTCGCCAAGCGGAACGCCGGTGAACGATCCTCGTTGCCCGGCATGCTGACGGCTGCGACCGCGCTGGCCCACGGCAGCACCCACCTATGGACCGACAAGAGAAGGGCCCTGCCACGCATCCTGACCCCTCTGAAGGTCGTACGATACTGATTGCAGGAAAAGGCCCGTCCCCGGGCATTTTTGTGCGTTTCCATCCAAGCTCACCCCAGGCATAGCTAACACTGTAAGCCATGTTACGATAAAGTCGTAACACAATAATGGCTTCAGGCACGTCTATCGGGGGAAGTCGTATAACTCCTGTTATACGACAAAGATTGTCGCCGGACACACGGAGGCCATTCGCACGACTTTCTCGCCGAGAATGTACACCACTCACCCAATGCGCCGCTGATGTTCTGATACAGAAGGATTCACCTAGAAGGGGGGGGATGATAAGGGAACAGGTTAGAGGGACCCAAACCAAGGGATGGCAGTAAGTTGCACCCAGGTAGGAACTCTATGAACCCTGCGAGGACCTCCCCTTTGGACCAGACCACGAGGCCCACCTTCGGGAAAGGGCTCCGAACCTACCCCCTTCTTGATGACTTGCGGGAACGATCGAGGACCCCAAGTCGAAGTAGGCCGACCATCTGTCGCCCCCGAGATCGATCGGACTGGTTCCAGTGGGCAATATCTGAGCTCCACTCACCACCGTCATGGGGCTCGCCACCTACCCTTCAAATCCACAAACACTCAAGAAACTAAAAGCTTAGGCAGCTTACACATATACATACACATATATGTAAATTTGAGACGCCATTAGAACGCGAACCAAGTGAGAGAACGGATCACTGGGCTGGACCGGTCCCAACCCGAGACTGGATCCACCGGTTCGGACCGGGTTTAGCCCCTCAAAAAAGCGCCCTTGCCACACAGTCGGAGACCGAGGGCAGGCTTATCAGGGTGTGAACTTTGACCCCAGCATGCCGAGTGCATGGCCTACCCGAGCCCTTCGTTCCACCCTCGTATGCGAGCCTCCCCGCACCCATCAAGCGTCTACCCCGAGGAGACCGAGAAAAGCAGTGACGACCGTTATGGTCCCCCCGAACCCGTTGTGTGAGAAAGAGGTGGACGCCCTTGTGTGACTACTGTGAGGCGGACTCCGAGTGCAGGGTACCGGCCTGCGCGTCCCAAGGAGGAGCTTGTGCGTGCGCTCTGTCCGGACCCGAACGATGTCCAACCTGTGGCCACGCGTGCGCCCCTTGGTATTGGGGGATGGGCCTGCTTAACGCCCCCAACATTGTCTCCGATTTTCTCGGAGGGGCAGGTACCGAGAGCGGGGGATTCGATGGCTACCCCGTAACTCGCGCCCAACTCTTAGCCAAGTTCCAGGAGTACCTGGCAGAACAGGATGCCGATGACCCGGACTCGGGAGTAACACCCGCAGATCGGACCTGGTTGTCAGACCGGCTCCCCGAAGGAGCCTATCAAAACCCAGGAGAGGTATTCTCTGCTCTGCTCCCGGTTATCGACGGGAGCCTGCTTGATGGGAAAGAGTGGTCACACCAGTTGCGGTTTGGAGATGTGGCCGCCGGAACACGCCTCATCGTTCCCCCCTCGGTAGTGGCGGTCCTAGTCGGACGCAAGGGGGAAGCCCTGGATGCATTTTCCTCCGGACAGTTTCTTCTCTCCGCAGAAACGGCACCTCGTGCTACAGCGGTATCACGGCGACCAGTCAAGGGGGCCATCCGGTGGACCCTAAGGGCCGACCCCGTCTTCTTCTCTAAGCTGGATCAGAACATCAAGATCGAGCACTCGGTTCGCAGCAAAACAGGTTCCCCGATCTCTCTCTTTGCCGATATCGGATTTAGCCTGGCCGACCCGATGAAGCTGGTCCAGTCACCGGCCGGCCCGACCCTAGGACGCTCCCAGAAGCCGGAGCAAGCGGTCACCCCGATCGTAGTGCCTCTTTTGAAGGAGTTCATGGAGGCATCGGATGCCTCATCGATCCCCACCCATATTCCCGCCCTTGAAGGGTCCATCCGGAGCGCCCTGGAGGCCGCCGGGCTCGCTGTGCGGAATGTGAAGGTGTCCACCTACATTTCGCCCATGGGTGGGGCAGGGATGTTCGCGATGAACCCGGAGATGATGGCCCGAATGCCCCCAGAAGCCCGGGCCATGATGGAGGCTCGGATGAAGGAGGCGATGCAGCGAAGAGCCATGGCCCACGGGATGCCAGGCTCAGTACCCCCAGGCTCCTCGGTACCGACCACGATACCACCCTCCCCTACTCCCGGAACGCGGGTTTGCCCCGCGTGCCACGCATCTAACCCAGATTCGGTCAAGTTCTGCCAGACTTGCGGGAAACCGCTGTCCACACCTCCGAAGTGCCCGTCCTGTGGCAAGGAGGCGGCGCCGGGGATAAAGTTCTGCGGGAACTGCGGAGCGCGACTTCCTTAGGGTGGGTGGGATACCCAGGACCTTGGGAACTACGTTGGTAGGGTGGACCCGGCTAGGCGCCTAACCCAGACGACCGCCGCACTCCCCACAGAAGTTGATGTTCATGGGGTTCTGCTTGTGGCAACTCGGGCACTCCCTGAAGGCGAGGGGAGTTCCGCAGTTTTGGCAAAACTTCTCCGATCCCGCGGTCTTGCCGCACTTGGGACAGACCGTGGACCGATTGGAGGTGTCCCCATTGAACTGCTGTTGAGATGCCACCTGGGCCTTCATCTGCTCAACGGCCGCCTGCGCCTTCGCCGCTTGAAGTTCTGACGCCATCGAGGGAGCATCTGTTGTGCAAAGCCCCGCCTGATTGTTCCAGTCATCGTCGCAGACGAAAGCCTTGCATTTGGGACACTTTTTGAAATGGGTCTTCGCTTCGTTCACGGCCTGCTGGAACGCATTGTCGTGTTCCTTGTGCCATTCCGCCGACTGGTTCTTGTACTGCTGCGCCCCGCTGGCGGCTTGGCTAGCGCCATACATCCCTCCACTCCCCGTCAAAGAACCCATCGCGCTGAAACCCGAGCTCAGGAATCCCAGCCGACGCTGTGAGTTCGCGCTGCGAGAGGGGATGAACGTTGTATCGAATCCGTTCCCGCACACGTCACAATGGAATTTCCATTGAAAACCCTTGTCTCCACTCAGGTCATCCACGTTCTTTGGGTGGTCCAAAAGCGGCATCTTTCTCCTTCGCCTAAGCCGAGAATCTGACGCTATTTAAGCTCTGCAACGAGTTCGCGGGTTTTTCTAGAGCCCTTTCGACTTCCAATACTCCTTGAGCTTGGTTCCACACCGCTCGCATTTCTTGGCACCGGGGCTCACCACCGCGACGCACGTGGGGCATCGGTAACGCACCACGGCCTTGCAACGGTCACAGACATCCGAATCCGGACCCGCCGGGGCTCCACAACGCGGGCACGGGACGACCAGCGGGCGGGTGCAGGTGTTGCACACGGTCCAACCGGGAGATATCGGGGCCATGCAGTACGGACACACCGACTGAAGAGGGTGTGCGTGACCGCAAAATGGACACATCACCGAGAGTTCCTCCACCAGATTCCCGCAGAACCGACATGGCTTTTTGTACCCAACCATGGCACCGATGGAGGCGGACGAGTATTTGCCCATTGCGGAGAGTTCCGCGAGGATTCCCAGTGAAAGCTTCTTCCCCAAGCCGCCTCAGGTAGGGCCATGCACAGCCCGGGTCCCGAATCGAAGGATCCTCCGGCACTACCGGGAAGTAAGTCGGGTCTGCTCTTCCTCTTGGGTAGCCGGATTTCCCGAGGTTTCGCTTCCGGACTTTTGAATGTGGGATTCGCTTACCTCGTGATCACAGAGTTGAACGAGGGATACTTTGTCCTTGGGCTCCTTTACGTGGGTGGGGCCATATCGACAGCATTACTGACCTACGTCCTCGGACGGGTAGGGAGCCGCGTCAACCTTCGAATCACCTATCTCACAGCCCTGGGGCTACTGCCCGTCGCTTGCTTGCTGCTCCTACTCCCACCCAATCTGACCACCGCGGCCCTTGGGAGCATCCTAGGTGGGTTCAGCGCGACGGGCTCGCTCTCGGGCGGTGGCGTAGGAGGTGCCGCCATGCCGCTTCAAACCGCCATTTTGGCGGATCTCACCCCTCGCCAAGACAGGACCCGTTGGTTCAGCTACTTCACCTTCCTCTCAGGAGCTTCGGCAGCCTTTGGGACCCTGGCTGCAGGGGTGGGATCCCTCGAAACCGTCTTTTTGCTGGCCCTGGTCCTATCCCTTGCTGCTGTCGCGCTTGGCGTGCCCATTCCGGTGCGAGGAGTAAGCCGGGGAGCATCCCCCTCGATCCGGAGCCGAGGGGTTATCCGGAAGTTCACCCTCACTGGGCTCCTCAACGGATTCTCCCAGGGCCTCCTGACTCCTTTCCTCATCCCATACTTCATCGTCGCCTTTGGGATCGCTCGCCCCCAAATGTCGATCTTCTCCTCCGTTGCAGGTTTCGGCGGTACGGTGTCCGTGCTCTTCGCACCATACCTAGATCGTCGATGGGGCTTTGTCCAGGCGATCGTGGGCACCCGGGTCGTCGCAGCAGTGCTCGCCCTGAGCATACCCTTCGTCCCACTCGTCCCGGCCTTGATAGCGTACATGACACTTCCCGCCTTCCGGACGGCAGCCCTACCGGCCCAGTCCTCGGCCCTCATGAGCAACCTTCCGGCGGCAGATCGGGCCGAGGGAGCAGGTACCAATCAGGCCGCCCGGATAGGTGCCGCCAGTTCTGCCACCGCCATCTCAGGCTACGCACTAGGGGATGTCGCGGTGGCCATTCCCTTTGTCGGGTACGCCGTAGCCTTGGCGGTGAACAGTTACCTCTATGTTCATTTCTTCGGATGGACAGGCAACAAGATTTCCGAATCCTAAGAAGCGGGACCAAAGGAACGACGAACGGGCCTTCCGACAATCCCAGACGTTGACATCCCCGGAAGAAAGGGAGGAAAATGCCACGGAGACGAGAACGATAATGGGGCCCTGTTGATCGAACGGTCTACCTGCTTCTAGAACCCTTGCCCATCGGAATGATTGGTGATGATGTAGGAGAGGGGCTTATCTTCGAACGAGGCGCATTTCAGGTAATGGACTCAGGGAATCGACCCGAGCCACATGGTTCTCGACCAACCGTTTCTCGATAAGGGCCAGCGCTACAGACATGGTCGAGATGGCCACTCCCTCCTGACGGGCAAGTTCCGTCAAGGAAATGCGTCGGGGAACCTCGAAGTATCCTTTCGAAAGGGCTCGTTGGAGAAACCCTTGCTGGCGACGGGTTAAGAGTGGGGGTGTTATCGGTGCCTGAAATCGGCGGACTGAATCGATTTGCACCGGGGTGTGCTCTTCAGCCAACCGCCCCAACAAGGCACGAACCCTGGGTTCCACACCTACTACGGACCAAATGGCCTCACCGTTCTCAACCGGAAATGGAAAGCTCTGGATTAGACGATGTCGTTTGAAAAGTGGAACGAAGGTGGGACCTACAGAGCACACGCGGCATGTTTCGCATCCCTGATGCGATCCAAGGAGCTCCACCCCGGATATACCAGGGAAAGCGCGGAGTTCCTCCGCCCAGCCCCCGTTCCGAGTCGAATGAACTTCGACATCGAATAGTGTCGTTCCGCGTTCCAACTCCATCCGACCCGTCACTTCGAGATGTACCTCGGGATGGGCCCGAGTGAAGTCCCCCAACCAGATACCCTGCGGGATCTGCAGCCGTACCCGGCAGGACAGGACGGGTGTGTGGATTCCGGAGTTTGTTCTACCCCGGACCGCTTCGTGAGATTTCCGCATTCATCTCCCCAGCTTGGAGGGCCACCGTGCCTGCGGAAGCACGATGGCTATCTCAAGACTTCGACATTGCCCGAACCTGAAGGCAAATCCCCTTTCCTGACCACAAACTTCGGTTCACTCTGGGCCCCTTTGGGGCCAGGGCAACTTAGAGGGAGTGATCTTCAGTATCCGTTCCCGCTCCCGCTCGTCTTGGAGGGATTGCACCCGGGCCGCGAAGAGGTCCTCCCGAGCAAACAGGCCGATGTAGATCTCTGGATCCTGAGGATCTACGACGGGCAACGAATCCAGATCGAGCTCCGCCAGTCTCTCGGCCCCTCGCCGGCAAGGCAGGTCCCAGCGTAATGTCTCCGTCGGACGCTGAAACAGTCTACCCATCGGGGTCGCTGGATTACCGCCGCTCGCGAGATAGTCCACTGCGGCTTGCTTGGTACCGAAACCGACGACCATACCTCCTTCCTCGACCACAGGGTACCCCACGTACCGGTTCGAACGGCCGGGATCGAAGAGCGCCAAGTCGCCTACGGCGAGGAACGCTGGAACTGGGATGATGTCGGTGTGCATCACATCCTTCACCCGCACAACCTCCAAGGGATCGACGGCGTACTCCCGCGCAACATGCGTACCGCGGCGAGCGACCTTTTCGGTCAGGATCGACCGAGGGAGGGTAAAGATCGTCACGCCTTCTGCCGCTAAGCACGCCACGAAGATTGGTAGAAGCACATTCAAGTCACGCGTCAGTTCCACGGCGAAGATGAGCCCGGTGAATGGCGCGCGCATCATTCCTCCAAGCACGGCCGCCATGGACACGAGCGCCCAGAGTACCGGCGAACCCAAAGGGAAGAAGACGCCGACGAGCGATCCCGTGGCCGCACCCATCATCAACAGTGGGGCGAGGACCCCGCCTGAGGTTCCTGACCCTAGAGAGAAAGTCCAGATGGCACCCTTGACAGTAAGCAGCACAACGGTCGCGCCGGCCGAAAGCCCACCGATCAACAACAGGTCTATCGAATCATACCCCACACCGAGCGCCCGGGGGTCGATCAGACCCCCGATGCCCACGGCCACCCCTCCAATGGCGGGCCACCACATCCAGTGGACCGGGAGCTTGTGAAATAGATCCTCGAACGTGTAGACGCTCCAAGAGAGGAGCGTGGAGAGAAGGCCAGCCAATATCCCAATGGCTGTGGCCAAAAGGACAAGAGACAAGGATACGGAAACCGTGGTTTGGAGGGGAAAGAGCGCCCCACTGCCCAGAAGTTGCCAACGCACAACGGTTGCTGTCACCGAGGCAACGCCGACCGGGATGAGGCTCCGAGGTCGCCACTCGAACAAAAGCAACTCGACCGCTATTAGGACGGCTGCGACCGGGGTGTTGAACGTCGCGGCCATCCCCCCCGCTGCCCCGGCACAGAGAAGGGTCTTGCGCTCGGATGCAGAAAGATGCAACGTCTGACCGAAAACGGACCCGAGGGATCCTCCGGTCATGATGATTGGCCCCTCCGCTCCAAAGGGACCTCCCGATCCGATCGAAATGGCGGCCGAGAGGGGTTTCAGGATCGCCATCCGGGGCTGGATGCGGCTCTTTCGCAAGAGGATCGATTCGAGGGCTTCCGGAATCCCATGACCCCGAATCTGTTCCGAACCGAAGCGGGCCATGACCCCGACAATGAGTCCTCCGACAACTGGTACCCCGACCGCTAACAGCCCCAGTTGGTTTCCAGCAGGCGAAATGAACGACCATGCGAGCCTATGATAATAGAACAGGTTCGTGAAGAGCCCGATCAGCCTGATCAGAAGCCACGCCGTGAGGGCGGAGAGTACTCCGACAAACACCGCAAGCCCGGCAAGGTACAAGGTCCGCCGGTCCACAGTGGTGAAGTCGGAGAGGCCGGGAAGGCGCGAGGAGACTACCCTGGACCGCTCCTTCTCCGATGACCTCGAATCCATGATCTTGGGAACAAGAATCCCCCCCAATTTAATCGTGGTACGAAACCTCTAGGATTGTGTGGGCCGGCGGGGAACGGTTCAACGATGACTCTAGCGTCCCGCCTCCAGACAAGGACAATCGCCACTCTGGGAATGGGACCGCACCCCCACGGAACCCCCAGTTCCGGACTTGGACACAACCCCGAATCACTCCCCGGGGAAAGGTTTCGCTGAAAGAATCCCGTCTCAGGGAGACATGCCCTGCATTTCCCGACGGCATTCGGGACAAAGGATCTCAAGGTCGGTGGCGTCCATCTCCCGACCACACCCGGGGCAGGTTGGACGTGCCTCGAGCATCTCGAGGAGCTTCTGAACTTCCTGCCGTGCCCCCGTACCGCCCGCGTTCGCGATATCCGTCGCTACCGTTGGGAAGGAACCCGTGGGAGATGCCTCCTGTCCCGGAGGGGCCGGGGAGGAAGCGGGTGGGAGAGGGGATGCGGGCCCCGGTTCTGGAGAGGGACCGGGAACGGGGCTCAAGGGCACAGACACCTCCGGCACCTCGGAAACAGCAGGCGGCGGTGACGGTGAGGCGACCTCCTCCGGTGGTTCCGGTTCGCTCTCGGGGGCTTCTTCGGATGGCGCCTCCGCCTTCTTCCGGGCCTCGGATTCCTCCTGGGATTCCATGTCGGCCTCCGCCGCAGTGAGAAAGGCCCGGGGAAGGGGCCGGTACGTGTTCGAGGCCTTGTTGTAGCTGGCGAGCGTCCGGTCGACCAGCGTGGAAAGCGAGGCGAT
This sequence comes from bacterium, assembly GCA_021832495.1. Classification (GTDB taxonomy): domain Archaea; phylum Thermoplasmatota; class Thermoplasmata; order Lutacidiplasmatales; family UBA184; genus JAJYEA01. The sequence continues at coordinate 11,677 of JAKBKR010000023.1, forward strand.
CGCAAGTTCTTGGGAGATCCCGAGGACCGAAGACACTTCCGCAGGATGGAGCTCGTTCGACTCGAAGAGTATCTCGAGGATCTTTGAGGGGATCGGGGGTATCTCTCGCCGAGCCACGAAACGATCCAGTCCGTGGAACACCCGGGCGGAGCGCTGGACGCGGCTCGTCACGGGTAGGCGCCCCGATCTGGGGTCCCGGACCAAGATGTTGTTGATGAGGTCGATGTCATAGGAATAGCGGGTCTTGCTGGTGTAGACCAGCATGGTGAACCGGAACGGGACAACACCCGTCCGATGTACGAACCCGGCGAGGTCGGCCATAGAGAATATCTCGAACTTTGGCAACGGGATCGGCGTTCCCCGAATGGCCATTTGCTCTTGTCGTATCGAGCGGGGGATGAACCCCTCCCGCAAATTGATCCGGACCACACAGGGCTCTTCGGTACCCCGATCATCGAGGTCCCATGGGGTGATGGCTCGCGGGTTATAGTGGAACGTGATGATCTTGCCCGGCCCCCGCACGTCGAATGCGATCACCGCGGCAGGGGGGGTGTATTCCCAAGCCTCCTTCTGCATCGTCGGCTGGTGGAAGATCACTCCGACCTTCCCGGTTAGCGGGCTATGGGTCAGGATCTGCGCGATGTCATCCTGTGGCACCCCATCCAACTCGAGTCGGACCCGGGCGAGGGCGGGAAGCCGTCGCGACGATGCATCCATCAGAGCCTGTCG
>JAKBKR010000024.1 GCA_021832495.1 bacterium
AACTTCGCGTATACGCACATGGTGCCTGGGCACCCCAAGTGCGGTCGGTGCCACGGTCACACGGGAGCGGTCATCATCCGCTTCCACGGTCCGATGGGGAACAAGAACATGGTCATCGACTTCGGGGTCCTCAAGGCCGCGGCGCGACGGGTCATTGAGAAGGTGGACCACTTCACGGTGTTGGGACTCTTGCAGGAAGGGCTGAAGGTGAGGGTCGCGGCCAAGTCGGTCTGGGTATCCGCCTTCCCGTCCGTGGACTCGGTGGGACGTCCGACCGGGGTCCCAAAGAAGTATATGTTCCCCAAGGAGGACGTTACGATTCTCGCCAACTCCACCTGCACGGCGGAAGGGCTGTCGGAGTGGTTCGCGGACCAGATGTGGCAAGAACTGAGCGCCGAGGACCTTGACGAATCGTGCGCGATTCAGGTTGGCTGGTGCGAAGGGGACAACATCGCGTGGTCCCAGTGGTGACAGGTCTGCGCGGAGTGCGGGAGGAAGATGTGACGAACCCCCGGGAATCGAACGTGTGGATGTCCACCTACACCGGCGGACGCTTCTACCCCGAGACCCTCACCGAGAACGAGTACCGCATCGAGGACATCGCCCACGGACTGGCTCTCCAATGTCGGTTCGGAGGGCAGTCGCGGGAGTTCTACTCGGTCGCTCAGCATTCGGTGATGGTCTCCGAGTTGGTTCCGCCCGAGCATGCGCTCTGGGGTCTCCTTCACGACGCGAGCGAAGCCTACCTCATCGACCTTCCCAGACCCATCAAGCGGTTACAGCAACTCGAAGGATACCGCTCGCTGGAGCGGGCCGTGATGACGGCTCTGCTTTCGACCTTCGGCCTGCCGGATACGGAACCGATGGACGTGGTGTGGGCCGACAACGGTGCGCTCGTGGCCGAGGCCAAGATGCTCGGACTGTGGAACCCCCACTGGGTGGTGGCGCTTTTACCGGAGGCTTCGATACCTTCTATCCCATACAGCTGGTCGCCGCTGGAAGCCGAGGCGCGGTTCCTTCGCCGTTTCCGGGAGTTGAACACTCGGTGACGTTCAACTACCGTCCCGGGCAGGAAGCGGCCATCGAGGCCATCGTTCGTCACCTGAAGGCCGGGACGTCCACGGTCCTGCTAGATGCTGGGGTGGGGTCGGGTAAGTCCCTCATACTGGCTCATGTATCGGCCCGACTCTACGATGAGAAGGGGTGGAATGGCTACTACACCACTCCTCAGGTATCGTTGGCGAAGCAACTGGAGAATGACCGACTGCTCACTTCGTACCTTCAAGTGGTAACGGGTCGGCGCAACTACCCCTGTCCCGCCTTGGACGATTCGTCTCCATTGTCGGTGTTCCATCGTTCTCCCGCCGAAGGGGATACGCTGGAAATGTGGGTTCGCAACCCCGGCCGCGAAGAAAGGGTGCTCACCTGGCGTCAGACTCGGGAACGGTACCGGCGCCAGTTCGGCCTTCCCCATGCCGAATCGGCGGAGGATGGGGCTTGCGTCACCGGGTGGGCCTGTTCGGTCTGTCAGGGAGCGGGGCGTCAAGGGGCGGACCGCTGTCCCGCCTGTAAAGGGAGCGGCCTGGTGAGTGAGGGCGCCATTCCCTGTGTACTTCGAGCGACTCACCATTGTGAGTACTTCTCGCGGAAGGACGCGGCGATGGCCGGACCGCTCGCTACGATGACCCTTGCCTACCTATTGGCGGTCACCGCGAAGTCTCCCGAGGACGAGGATGAAGGTTCGAGCCATCAGTTCGGTCCTCGTGACCTGCTCATACTGGACGAAGCCCACGGTCTCCCCAAGGCCGCCCAGCGGGAGATGGGACTGAATCTCTCTGCGGACACCGTCCACCGGGGTGGAGGCGCGCTCCGTCTGGGAGAGGAGTGGCGGTCCTTTTGGTGGGAGGAGACCCGGGACCCGCTCCAAAGGGGAGAACTGGAGCGATGGGATGGGGACCGTCTGAAGGAGTGGCTCGCCAAGGTCCGCAGCGTGGTATCCTCGGAAGCGGCCAAGGCCTTTGACGCGGCTACGGAGGACCGGGCGGACTCGGTACTCAGAAAGCGGGCCCGTTCCTTGGTCCGTCTCCACGGTAGGGTGAACGAGGCAGTGGAAGACTTGGATGCGCGGCAGCGTTGGGCGCTGGAGGTCAAGTTCGACCAGTACTCCGAACCCTACGTTCGCATCACGCCAGTGTTCGCTCGGAGGTTCCTCGCGCAACGACTGTGGAGACTGGGTCGGTTCCGGGTCCTGTCCAGTGGAACGTTCGGTGACATTGGGGAGTTCTTGGATTCGGTCGGACTGAACCCCAGCGAGGTCGCTATCGTTCGGATGGACTCGACCTTCCCTCCGCAAAATGGGAAGGTGGTGCTCATGAACACGGCTCCGCTCTCCCGGCAGACCGAAACAGAGTCGTTGCCCCTCATCGTTGAAGCGCTGCGAGACATCTTGACCCGGGAGCGGAAGCGGGGACTGATTCACGTCCCGTCCTACCGTTTGGCGCGAATCCTCACCGCGGAGTTGAGCGAGTTCGCCCATCGCTTCGTTCAGCATGACTCGGAGGACCGTAACGAGACTCTTGAGCAGTGGATGAAGGACGGGCGGGAGGATACCGTGATGGTCGGGGTTCAGATGAACGAGGGACTGGACCTGATAGACGACCTCGCGGTATGGCAGGTCATCGTGAAGGCGCCATTCCCTGACCTCTCGGACGTGGCGGTGCGGACCCGGTTCGAGATGGAAGGGGGGCAACGATGGTACCGGGCCGAGACCCAGCGGGCCATGCTCCAAGCCCTCGGACGTATCGTCCGAAGCGCCACGGACCGCGGGGTGACCTACGTGCTGGACACCCACGCCTGCCGACTCCTCTCCGACCCCTCCCTCCCCGAGTGGGCGAAGGCTCGTATCCGAGCGGGGGACGATGAACGACGCATGAAGCTGGCGAGACCGTGGGCGGTGGGACGATGAGCGCGAAGGTTCACTGGGCCGCGAAAACGGACTACCGTATCCCTTCGATGGATTCAGGACAGCAGGACTTCGAGACTTTTCTTGGAGCGCATAGGAGAATGGCTGGGGCCCGGGTGAGGAGACAGATGCTAAACGAAATCTTTACTCCTGACCCGGAGCAAACTGAAGTGGAACGACTTATCGAGCAACGACGGGCGGTCAAAGAGCGTAACGACCGTATAGCTCGGCTCACCGAGGCGGCCCGTCAGCAGTGGACCGAGCGTGTCTACCGGCTAACTGGAGTGCCTCCGAAGCTCGCGGCTAAACGGTCGGCTGACCGCGAGTATCTGATAGAGCTATGGGACCGGATGACTTTCGCGTTCGGGGGCGAGTGCCAAGAGTGTGGCGTTAAGGACCTAAGATTGTTGATGTGGTGTCACGTGGCCCCTACTCCCATACTTGGCACTGACCGCTCCAAGGGAGGTTTTTCGCGGGCGGCCCGGGACATAGAGCAACATCCTGAATGTTACCGTCTTCTTTGTCGCAACTGTGACCAAATTGTGTCAGGTGGACCCTTTGGCAGACCTTGGGAGCAGCCGGGCGGCCCGTATGTTTGGGTGCCGGTATCGAAGGTCCGAGCGGACCCGCTCGGCCAGATTCGGTGGACAAAATTGTCGAGGGAGACCCGTATTTAATTCCGGGGCCCGGACATAATTCGGAGTTGATTTTGTCGAGGAGAAATGAGTCCTCGGTCTCATTTTCATTTTGTCACCTAGTGTCCCCCAAAATCCGGGAAGGAGGGAGGGGGTCTGGGGGGTCTCCCTCGACCCGCCGAGGACCCAGAGTGAAAACTGCCCCTTCCACCCGAGGGTTAATGAAGAAGGACCAGGATGGAGCCCCACGATGGAGCCAGCCCAAGGATACCTGTTCCCCAAAGCGATGGGAGACCGTCGGGGCCTTTCTTGGTCCCTTGGGGGTCTCGCCAAGGCCTTTGTCCGAATCCGCTCTCCACGGGAGGCCATCGCCTTCCTACGCGAGCACGAAGCCAGCATCGCGGAGAAGCATCCCTACTGGAGCGCCCATGATGAGGGGCGACTGGACGAGGACGAGTTGGCGAACCTCATGGTGGCATGGGCTCACCTCCACGGAGCCAACGCTTCAGTCGCTCACGGCAGGGGACCGGACGGAACCTCTCGTATCGGGGTTCGCTTCTATGGGACCCCGGACGGCGCGAACTTCTCGACCATCCCATCCAAGTACTACGACCTTACTCCCCACGCCCCGGAACGGGTGCAGGTGGATTGGTCGTGGTCGGATACGGAGAAACGGTAACCATGCCGGTGTATGACAGGGCCACGGAGAAGCAGGTGCGGGAACACATCTTTCGAGCGATGCAGGAAATCGAGAGGGCACGGCTGGCCTTCCACCCCAAGGGCGGAGACCCCCTCCGAGCGACCGGGGCACGGGACACCGCGGAGATGGAGGAACACAACGAGACCGCCCGCGAGATTCGTGAGCACCTCATGGAGTCGCAGAACTGGCTGGCCTCCACCGAGTACCGGTGGCACACCCCCCTCCACCCACCCGGGAGGTCGGGGTAGACGTGCCTCGACCGCAAGGGAGGACGTGGCATCCTCCAACCCTTTCGTTCCGTACTGTCAAGGTTCCTAAGTGGGCGACCGAGCGGTTGGCGTGGGTGCTGTTCGGGTGTGGAGCCGCCCTGGTCATCTTCGCGGTCTTGTTCCTTGGGTGACATGCCGTCCCTGAGTCAATGCGTCCGCTGTGGGCGGACCTACCGGCACCAACCGTGGCACGAGCGAAAGGTCCCACTCTGCTCGACCTGTATCCGTGAAATCGGCGGTCTCAACGGCGGTAGGTACGTCTACCGGTTGTGGACCGAAGGCCTCATCGAGCCGGCGAGGACATGAGACTCGCGGCCATCGGGGACTGCTCGGAATGGGCCAAGGCCCACCCGGAGCACGAAGTCCAGTCGGTATCATCGGTCACGGACGCCTTCGTGGCGGTCGCATCGGGGAGGGCGGAGGGGGTGGTGGCGCGCTCGCTCGACCTCCTACCCCTCCCTCGGCTCCGTGACTTTCCGGTCCTTTACTCCGTGGAGGAGCCTTTCATCACGTCGCCCGAGGCGAGAGCCGCCATCGAGTGGGTACTTCGGCATACCGCCGAGCACCGTCGAAAAGTGGTGAGGGAAGGTCTGGCCAAGGCCAAGGCCAACGGACGGGTTCTGGGACGTCCTCGCTTATGCTCGGGTTGCCAGCACCCGAGAAGCGAACACCTCCAAGGCGGGCCCTGCTTCAACGTCAACTGTACTTGCGTCGGTTACCGCTAGCGCGCGACCTTGGCCTGAGCCGACTTTTCACCCTAAGAGGGACCTCGCTCCGGGTTCTCCAACCGTAGGCCCTTCTGTTTCCCGATGGCCTCCAACACGGCCTCCGAGTTTCGCGTGGTGTAGTAGGTGGCGGTGCCCTTGCTCACCCCGAGCACGTTGGCCAACTCCTCTTGGTTCAGGTTCAGTTGGTCGCGGTAGCGATGCCCTCCGGTATGGCGGAACCGCAGAGGGTTGAGGTGGATGCGTACCTTTCGCGTCGCCCAGATATGCTCTTCGAGTTGGGTCAGCAGGTACCGGTAGCTCCCCGAACTCTTGGGTTTGGGCAGGTCCAAGTAGGCCGCTATCCACGGCTCATACTCCGTGGGAACCACGGCCATCATGAGGCGACGGTGCCCCCCCGCGGTCGGTTTGGTCCGGTGCCACTGTAGGAGCAGGAGTCCATCGAGGCGGCCCCCTTGGACCCGTAGGAGGTTCGCTCTGGTAAGGTAGGGCAGGAGCGAAACGTGAACCATCGAGAACATGAGCACTCGGATGGTCCGTCCTACGAAGGTGGGGTCCTTGGGCACGTCGAAACCTCCGTATCCATCTTCGGTCGCCCGGCGTTCCCAACTCATCTCGTCCGCCGCGGCGATGACCAGCTGTTGCTCACTCTCCGTCAAGGCCTCTTTGGCGACCGTCCGTGGATGGACTGGTTTCTTCCGCCGCGGGGTCTTGACCGCGCCCCGGAGGACTTCCACCAAGTCCTTCCTGGTCCACTCCTGACCCGCCTCGGCCGCGGCGAGGAGCTTCCGTAGGACGTCGGCCGCGGTCAGGGTCTCAACTGGAATCCTCGCTTTCTGGGACTTCGACAGCTCCATCTGCGCAGTCTATGGGTAAAGTCGGCTATGACCCTTGTGGTCCGAAAGGAACCGTTGTTTCAGCCAAAAAACATAGGTTTCTCCACCCGCGCGCGGTAATACCCCTGTCTCGTAGAGGACCAAGGTCTCATATAAGCGCCGCGCCCTCTCAACGGAACGACGAGGGGTCGCACGATGCCCGGGAACTACGAGAAGGGGCGACTGGACCATTGGCTCACCCGCGAGGAGTTGCTGGAGGTCCTACGGACCGAGCGGACCATACCGTGCATCCTCCGAAGTCGCCGCTCGGCCCAGACCGGGACCGCCGTGCTTCGTCTGGCCTACGTGGGGCCGTACCCTGATGGGTCGGTCCATACTCCCAACCGACAGCTGCTCAAGTTCCGCGTGGACCCGGAAGAGTTCGTGCGGGAGTTGGATGCTCGGATGCTCTGGGTATGGAGGTCCTACAACGACCCCAACTCGTACCACGTGGGGCGCCCGATGGAAGCCAAGAAGGTCGTGCGAGAGATGCGACTACAGGAGCAGCAGTGAACGGGACTCTATTCGAGTGGAAGACCCGACCGGAAGAGGCCCGTATCAAGAACTGTCAGCGTCTCGTGGCCTTGGCCGAGAAGGACCCATCGGCTCCGGTCATCGGGTGGGAAGAGGCCTACAGCTACTACGATGGAACCGCCCGTCTGGGGTGGGAACAGGAGCGCTGGCTCAATGCCCGGGCGAAGGACTTGGGCATGACGTTCAGCCCCGCTCCCAGCACCCGCCCCTCCCGCCCGATGCGATGGGGGTACCGGGTCGGGAAGTTGGGAGCGGTGATGCTGGCCTTGGGCGCCATCGGTACGGCCGTTCCCTCCCACTTCTTCCCGTTCTCGGTCGTACCCGCCTCCACCTGGTTGGGACTGGCGGAAGCCTGTCTCGTGTTCTTCCTGCTCACCCTGGTGGGGGCCGCGCTGGACCTGTGACGACTATCCACATCCCGCTCTCGGCCGATGCCATGACCCTGATGAAGCGGTACCGAAAGGACTTCGGGAGCATGGACCGTTTGGTGGACGCGGCCTTAGGATGGGCGTGGGCGAACGGACAGACGCACCCACCCAACGGGTTCCACTCCAATGGGCGGACCTACTCGGTGAACTTGCCGGAGGATTACCGTCTCGTACCTCCACGGGAACTGGGGAACATCCTTGAACGGAGCCTCAAGGCGTATGATGCCTTGCGGTCCCGCGACACCTCGCTGAAGCGGGTCTACACCCTCGATGACAAGGTACGCGTTGACGCTCCCCACGCATTCTTCCACGTGGTGGCTCGCCGGGCGTTCGAGGAAGGGGTCTCGCTCGATGCCATGATGGACCGGGTCATCCTTGAGGCGCTGGAGCGGGTGGAGGAACGTCTACGTCGCAAGACGGAGGTGAGCGATGACCCCGAGACCCACTACGTGCCGATGGATGAACAGAGGTACTTGACTTTGCTACGTGCCTGCGCGGAGCGGGGGCTCAAACTGGATGCGCTGCTGTCATGGGAGGTCTATGAACGTTTGTAGGGTCGGGATGTTGGTGACGGTGGGTTGGCTCCTGTTGGTGGGGTCGGCCACCGCGGCGGTCCCGCAGGCCCAGCCGGTATGGACCGTTCGCGCTCCATCGTTCGTTCCGGTGGGAGAGAACTTCGTGATGAGCGTGAGTGGACCGCCGGGAGCCCCCTTTTCGGTCAACGTGACCGCGCTCCCCTTCAATGCGTCCCAGTCCATTTGGTACCATGCGTTCGCTCTGCCCTTCCTCTCGCCCAATGCCACCAACCTCAACAATACCACGTTGAACTTCACCATCGTCTCCAGTCAGTTCCTTCAGGGCACCTACCAGTTGAACATCTCGAATGGGCTGGGTTCCGTCTGGCGGAGCACCTTCCTCGTTCGGGACCCGCTCAACTGGTCGCAGGTCCAACAGAACCTCACGAACCTCAGCAATGCCGTGAATCGGGACAACGGGTACGTGGCCCAGATTGGAACCACGGTGGCGAACCAGGACCTCACCGTAGAGCTATCGGTGTGGACCACCGTGGGTATCGCCATCGTCGCGGTGAACTACATGACCATCCGCGAGGCGCTGCTGAGGTTCCCATGGTGGTTCAAGAAGCGTCGCGAGAACTGGCACCGTGCCTTGTGGAGTCCGCATCCATTCCGTACCTACCTCAAGGCCCTGCGGGACGTCCCACTCGTGCCCGTTAAGGACCCGCCGGGATTGGAGTTGTTCAAGTGCTCTTACTGCCCTCCAACGGTAGCGACCTACACCCGGTTGGAGGTGGGGCACCACCTTACCACTCGGCACCGTATCTCCACCCCGGTGGAGCCGCGGGACTTCTATCCAGTACGCCCTACGCGAGTGGAGCAGGTCAAGGCCAAGGCCGCGGCCCGACCCACGAGGGAGGCTCGCCGACGGCGGGTCGAAGCGGCACGAACGATTCAATGGGAGGAATAAATCATGGGCGTCACGTATGAGCAACGGAAGGTCACGAACAGCATCATCCTCTACACGGTGGCGTTTTCGCCCCCGATGGTGGTCCTATTGGCCCTATTCGTGAACTGGTCTTGGACCTTGAACGGATGGGGGACCGCCACGGTCCTCGTCATTTGCATCGACGCGCTAGCGTTTTCAGCGGCCTGTATCAACGCCGTGCTCATCGAGTCCACTCCTCATGGGTCCCTGCCCATCGGCCTGATTCCGATGAGCGACCTCGCTCCCATCACCCTCCGCACGACCATCTTCCCGGAGGATGGGCGGACCGTGGCCAAGGTGGCAGCGAAGCATATGCCGGAGCTACGACCCGTGTTCGCCCGGGAACAAACGGGGTCCACAGCACTCGCCTCCAGTGCGGATACTCCACCGGTGGCTCGCACGGTGGAGTTCATCGCGTACCCGGTCTATGGAGTACGGGGTCTGGGATTCATCACCCAACCGGGACGCGAGGGTATCATCGTGGCACCGGGGAAGTTCGCGGTGGTGCATGTGGGGGATGCGGAGCGGGGAGCTTCCTACATCTGGTCCCCTTGTATCCCGCAACCCTTGCCCCGTGCCGAGACCCCGGGGGAGTGGATTGACCAACTCAAGCAGTTCACGAAGTTTGATGAGGACAAGACCCCCATCTTCCTGTTGACCGACGTGGCGCCGCGGTACCAGGACTGGATGGTGGATGTCAAGCCGCTCATCGAGGACATCTGGGCCACCTCGGAGCACCAGGCGGCGAAGAATGGATGGATTACCCAAGAGGACTACCGCCAGCTATGGCGGAACTCGAACAAATACGCTTCGAGCTTGGAGGCGGAGAACGCCAAGCTCTCGGACCGTCTCCAGCGCGAGTTGAACCGTGGGCGGCTCAACTCGGCGCGGAGCGAACGGGTGGCGGCCGGGAACAATGACTGGGAGGAGCCCATGCTGGACATGGCGAAGCGTCGTCGCCAGAAGTTCGAGGACGAAGCTCCGTGAGTCCCCCGTCCTCGCCCACTCAGCCCGCTCCGCCGGGCTCGCGTATCTCCGGGATGTTCCTCAGTTCCCGGCAGACCGAAGAGAGGATGTACTCGGCCATGGTCGAGTGTATCCAAATGGAGCGGGCGGCCTTCGCCGAGGATAAGCATCAGAACCGCTATCCGATGCTGAAGCAGGTGACGTTGCTGGAGCATTCCCTATTGGTGTCGGTGCCACCCCCGGATGACGTGTCCAAGACCGAGTGGCAGGCGAAGTTGGTCTTGGCCGATGGAATGGTGGGGCACCTCCTCAACATCCACATCCCGCAGGCTCCGATGTACCAGGCAGAACTCCGGCATGGCCCCAACGGGGCCTACTACTCCATCGTGGACCCGGAGGACCGACGTGAGGTGAGCACCGCGGCACCTAATGACGTGCGGGCCATCTTGGACTCGTTCCAGTTTCGTGCCGAGGAAAACCGCTTCATCGACGCGGAGAACGATGTGTACAAGGTCTGGCGCTTCATCCATGAGCTGTTTGCTATGGCGAACATCTGGCGCTACAATACCCGACTCTCGGCCTCGGTGGAGGAATACAGCGAGCAGAAGCGACAGGAGAACTTGGAGAGCATCCGCCAGTTGAAGCACCAGACGACCTCCAAGGGGGAACCGGCCCAGTTCGGCGAGGACGATATGGAGTACGACGAAGTGGAGGGGCCCGAGGACGATGAGTGACGTTGGGTTCTCGGCGGATGCCCGCTCCGGGCTGAACCTGGTCGGAGCCTGCACCGAGCGCCTGCACACCATCCTCTACGCCGAGAAGATTCGTTCCCTCTCCACCCTCTACGACGTGGTGGCGTACCTCCCGGTGGCGGGGGAGGCGGGGAAGAAGTGGCGCGAGACCCAGTTGAGCCGTCTCTACACCGCCGAGCACTATCCGACCACCCACGCTTTGACCCAAGACGAACTGGACACTTGGATTCAAGAGACTCGCGCCCAGGTGAGCGCGGCGATTGACGAGAACGCGGGGCGACCCGAGAAATGGAACCCGCTCTACCGCCGCCTCTACCCTTCGGTCCCGCTCTCGTTCTGGTCCATCAACCGGTTCTGGCTCCTTCGGCAAATCCTCATTCCCGGGCGCCTCTGTCTCATCGATGGGGTCAAGGGGAACGGCAAGAGCGACTTCGGGTTGCTCCTCGCTCAGCTGTTCATCGAGGCGTTCTTGGACTACCAGAAAGCCCAAGAAGAGCACCGCGAGAAGGATACCGACTTCTACCGGGTGATGAACCACATCCGGCGCGACTACGGGAACCGCCCGTTCTCCGACAAGATTTACGACCTCTTCCCCATCCGAGCGAAGTTCGTCCGCGTGGTGACGAACATCATCGTATACCCCGAGTCACCGCTCCGCGAGTTCATCATACAGGCCGGGTCCATCACGTCCTTCATGAAGTCGGCGGCCGGGGTCGCCGCGGAGGGAGGCTACACGCTGGAAATCTTCGATGAGATGGGGACCCACCTCAACAAGCGCAAGGCCATGACCAAGGGAAACCGGCGCATCGATGACTACATGCGCACGACCCGGAAGCGGGCCTCTTCGGCCATCTTCATCACCCAGAACCTTCAGGGAGACCTCGAAGAGGTCCTACTGGACGACCAAACCGGCGCGCGGATGTTGGTCGAGAAGAAGTCCATCGAGAAGGCCATCGTCACGGTCCAAGGGGTCCCCTACCTCAACCACCAAGAGGTCGGGGACATCCCGGGTTGCTACATCAAATACGAGACATCGGCCACGGCGGGGTTCGAGCCGGACGTCAACCCCAACGACGTCTACAGCTACGCCGAGCACGCCCGGGTCGAGGCCGAGACCGAGCACCGTCCGTTCGGGCGACGGGAAGGGTACCTCGCCTTGGTCGAGGGGTGTAACGCCCTGCTGGCAATGATGCAGAGACCCACCACCGTCGCGGCCCCGCCGCAGGCGACCTTCCAAGAGGTGAAGAAGCTCCTGCTCACCGTCAACAATGCCACCGGCGAACGCTACACCATCAACGAGGCGGCCAAGAAACTGGGGGTCCCGGTCCCCACGCTCATGAGCATCGTTCGGGACGCCCAGCGCCAGCAGGGGACCACGCCCCAGCCGACCCCTCCGCCGGAAGAGGAGCCGAGTTCCGAGGACTCCCCTCCCCCGCGCCCCGATGCGGACGAGTCGATTTCCTGAGTCGCCGTGTGGTCTTTAAATAACAGGAGCGCAGTTCTCCAGCGCGAGGACATCGGCCACCATGGTCGTAGAAGCAATCGCCGGAAACGCGTTTGGCATCGCCGGACTCGACTCGGGCCTGTTGGGCATCATCTTCATCGTGCTCGGTGTAGTGATGTTCGCCATCGGCGGGTACGTGTTCTTCATGGCTGGCCGCACCGGGCCGGGAACGAAGGCCATCGCGTTCCTCGGGGTCGCGGGTGTGGTCCTGGTCGCGGTCGGACTCTGGCTACCGTCGGCGTATCCTGCCACCAACGCGCTCACTCCGCCTCCGCCCAGTGCCACCCTCTCGGTGACGTCCTCGGCGACGTTCCCGGCGGGTGAGACGTGGAACGCCCAGACGGGGACCCTCGTCGCGGACCTGGTGTGGAACTACTCCACCAATGCGTTCTGTGTGTCGGCCACGAACGTGTCGTG
>JAKBKR010000025.1:0-6800 GCA_021832495.1 bacterium
CCCTGGGGTGGAAAAGAGGCGGCGACCTGCTCGTTCATCTCAGCGGCGTATCGGAGGGCTTCACGGGCCTCGGCCTCGTCCATCGTGTCCGTGGCGAAGCCGGCGTGGACGAGCACGTAGTTCCCGACCTTGGCCTCCGGGAGATAGATCATGTTCACCCGTTTCTCCACTCCGGCGAAATCCACGACCGCCATCGGGGAAGTAGGGTCCGATGTTTCGATGCTCAGGATCCGTCCCGGGATCGTCAGGCACATCGCATGTCCCTCCCCCCGTCTCGGGTAACTTTCCCATCAGGGATGTTCGACAAGATCGCCTCCTTCCAAGAGCGGGGAGTCATCCCGGTCCACATCCACACGCGTGAGCACGATGCTTTGGGCCCGTGGATCCCCCGGGTCCATCGAGCGGTCGATCTCCAACGCCGCCCCTTCCGCGATGCCCCCTTCCGTGATCTCGATCCACCGGGCCTGGAGCTGACCGTCCGAGATGTGTGCGAGGGCGCCGACCCATATCCTTACCCGGTTGACCCGGACCGCACGATCTCCCAAGGCCACCTCCTCGACCTTTCGTTTCAGGTCCCTAAGCAAGGTTTCCTCATGCATGGACGGTCCCTCCGGGCTGGGGTCTGACCGGCGTCGGAACAACCCGGGCGACCTCCGCCAAGACCTGAGCGACCACCCGGGGGATGGCCGAACCCACTTCTTGGGAGAGTCCGATCCCCATCCTCACCTCTCGGGCTTCGATGGTGAACAACACGATCTCCTCGGGGAGCTTGCCCAGTGCCCGGCCCAGCCCGACCGCATGGCCTAGGGAGAGCCCGTGGGTGGAAGAAGGTGTCGGGCTCCCCTCGAATCCCGGGCCGAACACTTCGCTCCGCACGATCGTACCCGGGGGAAGCGAGGTGCGCATGGCATCGACCACCACGGCAAGGCGTCGCCCCTGCCAGAGGTCGAGGATGTCCGTGAGGTCCCCTTGGAACTCGGCGATGAGCACGCCGGGCGGTGGGTCCCGGGAGATCTGACGGACGACCGCGAGGCCCAAGGCGTCGTCCCGCCGGCTCTCGTTGCCAACGCCGGCGAGCAGGATGCCCTCAGACCCCTTCATTCCTCCCTCCGGTCAACCTCGAGGCGCAGGAAGTGGATGGCGCAGGAGATGCACGGGTCGTGGTTCCGGATCGCCTTCTCGCACGCATCGGCAAGATGGGCATCGTCCATGTCGAGTCCCCGGGCGACCACGTCCCGTAGATCGTCCTCGATGCGCAACTGGTTCTGCGTCGTGGGGGCCACGATCCGGGCTTCCTGGATCATCCCTCCAGTGCCGAGCTTGTACCGATGGTAGAGCATCCCGCGGGGCGCCTCCGTCACCGCGGAGAAATCCCCCACGACAATGGGAGTGTCGGACGCGACCCAAGGGACCTCCGGGGGACGGTACCCGTCGATGATGCGCAGGGACTCTTCGCAGGCGAAGAGGACCTCCACCGCGCGCACGAGGATGGACCGGTAGGGATTCCGCTCGACCTCCCGTAGACCGGCCTCCCGGGCCAGAGCCTTGGCCCGGGGGGTCAGGAGATCGTGGTTGATGGCGTAGCGGGCGAGGGGTCCGACCAGGAAAGAGCCTCCGCCCTTCCGGATGACGTGGTACGCATTCGAGTACGGTACCTGCACCTCCTCGAATTGCTCCTCGAACTTCTCCTGGGGGATCCGAAGTCCCCGGGAGGAGCGGATCTCTCCCTCGTTGAACGGGTACTCCTCCGGACCGCGGAGCGCCACGAACTCGTAGTCCTCCTCGAAGTCGGGAAAGGTGAGCCCGGCCATGAACCGGACGGTCTCCTCTGCCAAACCCATGGCCCGTTCAACCTGAGGTCTGAGGGCGGCCATCTCTTCCGGCGTGGGACAGCGGTAGAAACCCCCCACGCGGACGTTGATGGGGTGGATCTCCCGCCCTCCCAAGACGCGCATGACCGCATTGCCGATCTTCTTGAGCTCGAGACCCCGCCGGACGGCTTCGGGTCGTTCCTTTGCCAGGGCGATGGCGTCCGGGAAACCCAGGAAGTCCGGTGCATGGAGGAGATACATGTGGAGCGTGTGACTCTCGATCCATTCACCACAGTACAGGAGCCGACGGAGCTCCCGGAGGGTTCCCCCGACCCGGATCCCCAGGGCCTTCTCCATGGCATGGCATGCGCTCATCTGATAGGCGACCGGACAGATGCCGCAGATCCGGGCCGTGATGTCGGGGGCCTCATCGTACCTTCTTCCCCGGAGGAACGCCTCGAAGAAGCGGGGGGGCTCGAAGATCCGCAGTTCGACCTTCTCGACGGTCCGGTCGTGGAGCTTGACGCGGAGGGCGCCCTCTCCCTCGACACGGGCGACGTAGTCCACATGGATCGACCGCTCGGTCATGGTTTCCTCAACTTACGCTCTGCATCTTCGCTCGCGGCACGGAATGCGGGACTGGCGGCTGCGAAGGTGCGGTAGACCCTGAGCCGGTCATCCGCCTTCATTCCCAGGGTCTCCAGCCGGTGTCCCAACGAGACCGTGTTCGGGCTCTCCTGGGGACCGAAACAACCATAGCACCCCCGATGGTAGGAGGGGCAGATGGCCCCGCACCCCGATTGGGTGACCGGGCCGAGACACGGGGTTCCCTGGGCGACCATGACGCACACGTTCCCCCTGCGTTTGCATTCCGCGCAAACGCTCTCCGTGGGGAGGTTCGGTGAGCGCCCGTGGAGGAGGGCGGAGATGACCTCCAAAAGCTGTCCCTTGTCGATCGGGCATCCCCGGAGCTCCAGGTCCACGGTCACATGCTCCTGGATCGCGGTCGATGTGGCGAGGGTCGAGATGTACTCGGGACGGGCGTACACGGCCCTCCGGAACTCCTCGACATCCCCGAAATTGCGCAGGGCCTGGATGCCCCCCGCGGTGGCACAGGCCCCGATGGTAACGAGCACCCGGGATGCGCCACGGATCTCGCGTATCCGGCCCGCATCCTCCGGTGTGGTGACCGAACCCTCCACGATCGATATGTCGTACGGTCCTTCCGTCACGGTGCTCGTGGCCTCGCGGAAATTGGCGATCTCGATCCGTTCCGAAAGCTCCAGCAAGGCATCCTCGCAGTCGAGGAGCGTGAGCTGACAACCGTCGCACGAAGCAAACTTCCACACGCCCACCTTGGGGCGCGCTTTCCCGGGCATGCTATACCTCCCTCACGGCGAGAAAGCGGCGGATCCGAGCATACGGAAGGACCGGGCCGTCCCGGCAAATGAAGTACGGTCCGAACTGGCAATGTCCGCACTGCGCGATGGCACACTTCATGTTCCGCTCCATGGACAGCCAGATGTCGGAGGGAGCTATCCCCCGGGCTTCCAGCGCCTGCGCGGAGAGCTTCATCATGATCTCGGGACCGCACATGAGCGCGATCGTGCGGGCAGGGTCGAAGCGGGCATCCGGGACCCGTTGGGTGACCACCCCCACATCCCCGTACCAGTTCCTATCGGCCGAGTCCACCGTCACCTGAAAGCGGGTATCGGTCCGGGTCCGCCACGATTGGATCTCGTCGTAGTAGAGCAATTCCGTAGGGCTCCGGGACCCGTAGATTATCTCCACTCGCCCGTAGTCTTCCCGGTGGGAGTAGAGTTCGTATATCACGGGGCGCAACGGGGCGAGGCCCAGGCCCCCCGCCATGACCACCACATCCTTCCCCCGCATCTGGTCCACCGGCCAGCCCTTCCCGTACGGGCCTCGTACCCCGACGACATCTCCGGGTTTGAGCCGGGAGAGGGCGGTACTGACGTTGCCGACCGCCCGCACGGTATGCACGAGGGTTCCTTCCTCGGAAGGATCTCCGCTCATGGAGATCGCGGCCTCCCCGACCCCGAAGGCGTAGAGCATGTTGAACTGGCCCGGGGAGAAGCGCGCTCCCTTCCCCCCACCGATCGGGGCTAGCACGAGCGTGGTGGTGTCCGCAGTCTCCTTCGTTCGCGAGATCACGCGATGGGGGAACGGGGCATAGGGACCCGGGTCCCCGGTACCGGTGGCCAGTTCCGCGGCGAACTCACGCATGGATGTCCGCCAGTTGTACCCGTGTGTCATCCAGACGCTTTGCTATGACCGGCATGAGTCGGAGCACGAACCGGTACCCCACGTCGGGGTGGAGCTTGAAATAGCGGTGGAGCACGAAGGTGTCGAGGGCGATCGCCCGGGTAGGTTTGAGGGCCCGGGCGGCCACGGGCCAATGGTAGGGGTGGACGAGCCATGCCCATCCCATCACCTCGCCGGGGCCGATGGTCTGCACGGTCAGGCGGGGCCGGTCCGCGGCCTCGATCTCCAATCCCACCTTCCCTTCCAAGATGAGGAAGAATCGCTGGGCCCGTTCTCCTTCCCGGAAGACATATTCATCGGTCTCGAACCGCATCTCTCGTGCATTCGCGCTCGCGGCCGCGAGGAACTTCGGGTCGAACCGCTCCAGGAAGGGGTGCGTGCCCTCCGTCAGCACGATAGGCGCGTCTCCCAAGGATGTCATCGGGCCCCTCCGGCGGGCACCGCCACCGGCTCCTCCTTCCGCAAGGCCGCGACCTCCTCGGTGATGTCGATGCCCACCGGGCACCAAGTGATGCACCGGCCGCAACCGACGCAGCCCGATGTGCCGAATTGATCGTGCCATGAGGCGAGCTTGTGCGTGAGCCATTGACGATAGCGGGAGGATGCGCTCGTGCGGACCGAGGCTCTCCCCTGATGGGTGAAGCCCAGGGTGAAGCAGGAATCCCACCGGCGCCACCGCTCCACCCGGTCTGCGTCCAGATCAGGTACCTCCTCCGTGGTGCTGCAGAAGCACGTCGGGCAGGCGAGGGTACAATTGGTGCACGTGAGACACCGCTTACCGACCTCGGTCCATCGAGAGTGCTCGGGCCGCCCGAGGAGCAGGTCGCGCAAACCGACCGCGTTCATGGTCCGACCCATGGATGCGGAGGTTTTCTCCAAGAGGTCGTCGACCGCACGGACGTCCGCCTCGGTGGCGGGTCGTAAGGGGAGATCGGTGGCCAGCTCCGCTCCGCGCTCGGACCCCACGTCGACCAGAAAGTAGTGGGCGGAGCCGGTGAGGATCTCGGTGAGGGCCAGGTCGTGGTCTGCGTCGACCCGGGGGCCTGTCCCCATCGATGCGCAGAAACAGGTGTTCCCGGCCTGAGTGCACTGGACCGCGATCCGGAGAGCCTCCGACCGCCGTTGGTGGTACCCCGGGTCCTTGAATGCCCCGTCGAAGACCCGGTCCTGGATCCGGATGGCCGCGAGTTCGCAGGCCCGGACACCAAGGAAGGCGTACCGGGGCTCCCGCTCCGACCGGGGAAGGACATGAAAACCTTCGGGAGATCGTTCCGCAGTCCACAGCCGTTCGTGGGCAGGAAAAAGGTACTTCTTCCAGCTGTGGGGACCCACGGTGTAGCCGAAGAGGGCCTGGTCGTGTCTTTGCTCGAGCCGGTAGGAGCCCGCCTCCTGACGATCCGTCCACCCTATGGGCAGGTCCTCGACACGGGAGATCGGACCGTAGACGATGGCACCGTCCCGCACCACGGGACCCAACGTAACATACCCTCGGGATCGTAGCCCCTCCAGCAGCATGGGGAAGTCCGAACGTTCCAAGACCAGCCGGTCCCCGATGCTCCGGTGGACGGAGGACATGATCGAAACACAGGAAACGCGCATATAAATCGGGCCCTCCCCTACTTACCCGCTTGAAGTGGCAATCGTGGTCTTCTCCGAAACACCGGGAGCGGTTCTCCCGGCAGGGCCCTTCGAACCTTCTTTCTGGGACAAGCTCAGGCCCTAGTTCCGATGGACTCCCACCGCGATATGCGCTGCGGATCGCAACTATCCCGGCCGTGCCCCTCGTTCGAGCCCAGGGACGAGACCTCTCCCCAGGGAGCCCGCTGAAGTGGAAAGATCACCCCCATCCTCCCTACCGAAAACCGTAAGAGAGCCCGGCCGCTCGCACTTTCGACCATGGACCTCGAACAGGGACCCCACGTGCTCACATGGGAACTGACCCGGGCGTGCGGTCTCAAGTGCCGTCATTGTCGGGCCAATGCGATCCCCCGAAGGAACGCCCGGGAGCTCACGCTGCTCGAAGTGATCACTGTGCTCGACGACATCGCATCCAAGCTCGCCCCGCCTCCGCTCATGGTCTTCACCGGTGGGGACCCGGTGGAGCGCTCGGACCTTTCGGACATCCTGCGGGCGAGCGTGGCCCGCAACCTCCATACGGCTGTCTCCCCGAGCGTGACCCCGCTCCTCACCCGGAAGGTGCTGGAGGAGTGGAAGGGCATCGGTGTGAAGACGGTCTCGATCAGCATCGATGGTCCCTCCCCGGCCATCCACGACCGGTTCCGGAGGGTCGACGGCACTTTCGCCGCTTCGATCGAACGGGCACGCGATGTACGGGACCTGGGCATGGGACTCCAGGTCAACACATCGATCTGCGGAGACACCCTTTCCGGGGTGGCGGAGATGGGGGAGCTTGTCAAGGACCTGGGCGTGACCAGCTGGGAAGTGTTCTTTGTCGTCCCGACCGGGCGAGGGAGAGTGCTTCCCAAGATCACCCGCGAAGCCACGGAATCGACCCTGAAATGGCTGGCCAAGTTCGCTCAGACCGTGCGCTTCCGCGTCACCGCGATCGCTGCCCCGCAGTTCCGCCGGCTCATCCTTGAGAACGTCCCCGGGTCCCCGTGGCCCAAGTTCCCGGCGATACGGGAGGCTCAGGGATTCGCCTTCATCGATCACCTGGGAGAGGTCTGTCCCAGCGGATACCTC
>JAKBKR010000025.1:6810-12075 GCA_021832495.1 bacterium
CCCGGTTTCTGCGGGCAACGTGCGGAGGACGCCCTTCTCGACCCTATACCGGGATTCGCCCCTCTTCCGCCAGCTTCGGGACCCCGACCGGCTCCAAGGGCGCTGCGGTGCGTGCGAGTACAAGCGGATCTGTGGAGGCTCCCGCGCCCGCGCGTATGCCGTCACTGGCGACCTCCAGGCCGAGGACCCCGCTTGCCCGTACGTCCCGGCGGGATGGGAAGACCGACCTTCCATCGTACTACCGGTGCACGCTTGAGCGAACAGGCCACTCGCACTCTTCCAAGGGTTGCCTGAGGATGGACCGCAAAGCCCTAGACATCTCCCTGGCTACCGCCCGACGCCTGGCGGTCACCAAGCAGCATCTTGCGGGTAGGTTACCCCGCAAGGCCACCCGAGATGCGCTATGTGCCGTGGTACGCGATCTCGCCTACGTTCAGTGGGACCCGGTCAGCATCGTGGCACCATCCCACATCATCTCCCTCTGGTCTCGACTGGGTGATTTCCAGCTTTCAGACCTCGATCGCCTGCTCTGGCAGGAAAAGCGGCTCTTCGAACACTGGACCCCGATGGCCTCCATCGTGCTGACCGAAGATTACCCTCTGTACTATGCCTTGATGCGAAGGTATCCTACCTCGCTCTCCCACTCATGGGGAGCCCAGCGGGACCAGGCAAGGCGGTTCCTTGCCGGGCATTTAGCCCTGCGCAAGAAGATGCTCAAGGAGCTTCAGGGAGGTCCGCTCCGGGTACGCGATTTTAAAGATCACTCCGGGACGATGCGCGCGGACGGGGAATGGACCCCGACGAGTGACGTCTCCCACATGCTTTTCCATCTGCTGATGAACGGTGAGGCCATGGTCGTCGGCCATGAGGGGAACCAGAACCTCTGGGGTCTGACAGAAGGTTTCCTTCCCCCCGGGACCGAGCGGGGGGCGCTCACGATGGGGGAGTTCGAGCGGAAGGCGGCCCAGCGCGCCCTGCGGGCCTTGGGCACGGCCACCCCATCGGAGATCACTCACTATTTTGTCCGGGGTCGCTATCAGGACCTTGGCCGAACACTCGCCCGATTGGAAACAGATTCCTTGATCCAACGGGTTCGGATCGAAGGGTTGGGGACCCGGGAGGTGCGCTACATCCACCGCGAGGACATTCCCCTCCTGGGCTCGATGGAAGGGCGTGCGTTTACTCCGCGCATGACGCTGCTCCCGCCCTTCGACAACCTCCTTTACGATCCGGTCCGGACCCAACGGCTCTTCCGCTTCGCCTACGTCAGAGAACAGTTCCTGCCGAAGGAAAAAAGGCGGTACGGTACCTACGTGCTCCCGATCCTCTGGGGGGACCGGTTGATCGGACGCATCGACCCGCGCCTAGAAAAGGAGAAGGGGCGGCTCCGCATCCACGCGGTCCACGCCGAGCCCGATGCACCCGACGATCCCGCGGTGGCGGACATGGTCCGCGCGACCATTGAAGGGTTCGCACGGTTCCTCGGGGCGAACGAGGTGGAGTACCCCTCCCGGGTCCCGACGGCTTGGAAAGACTCTCTGCATTAAGCGCCGGCGGAACGACCGTTCTGCTCGCTTCCGCCCCGAGGTTCCCGCCCGCCCAGATCACTCTTCGGTGTACTCCGAGGGTGATACCTCACCCGAAGTTCCCGGGGCGGGAGACGAGGGTGCCGGTGCTGGCCGCGGGGGTGTCGGTCCCCCGGGTGTCTCCTCGCGCCGGGAGGCCTGGTTGGGCGAGGGAGCCCGGGAGGAGCCTCTCATTCCCGACGCATCACCTCCCTTGCGCGACCTCAGCTGCAGGAGGAGCGCTATCCCGAGCAGGACAAGGATCGCTACCAGCACCACGAGGAGATAGTCCGCCCATGTCGGCGAGGTCGTCACCGACGTCGGGGACGCCCCCGCGCTGTTCGCGGCCTTCGGCGACACCACGACACTCGCCGGGAGGCTGGTGACCGTCGCTCCCGTTCCGTCCGTGACCGCAACGCTCACCGTGTACGTCCCCGGATCGGCCCCGGGGAGGGTGAGGGAGGGCCCCGTCTTTCCGGCCAGCAAGGAACCGTTCAGGTACCAAGCGTAGCCCACGGCCCCGGTCCCTCCGCTCACACTTGCGGTGAACGTGAGGGTGGTGGGTCCCGTGGCCGAGGCCGGGGATGCCGTGAGCGTCACCCGCAGGGCGGGGTTCACGGTCACGCTCACGGACGCGCTCGCGGTCGACCCCGTGGAGTCGGTCACGGTCACCGAGAGGGTCCGGTTCCCGGCTGCGGTGGGGACGCACGTCAGCGTCCCGGTGTCGGCGCCGAGGCACCCGGGGGGAAGGCCAGACCAGGCGTAGATGTAAGCGCCGCTCCCGCCGGATATGGTCACGGCCAGGCCAAAGCTCTCCCCGAGGTCCAAGGCCGTGGCTGATGCCGTCAACGTCGCCGTCCCGAGCGCCGGGAAGACCGTGATGGTCTGGGGCGATCCGGTGGCACTTCCCCCGTTCGAATCCGTCACGGTCACCCACACGGAGTACGTTCCGGGCGCCTTGGGGGTGCACGTGAGCGCGGTAGCGTTGACGCTGGCGCAACCCGGTGGGAGGCCATGCCAGACCACGTTGAACGAGGCCGTGCCCACGACAGGGTTCACCGAGAGGTTTGTGCTGTCCCCGAGGTCCAAGGTGCTCTTCGAGACCGAGAGCGTTCCCGCTACCGGCGAGGCGGATACGTCAATGACCGTCCCCGCGGACATCTTGGCCACTCCGTTATCATCGGTCACCGAGACCGAGACCGTGTACGTTCCACCCTGGACGGGGATGCAGGATAGCGAGGGTCCGTCCACGGAGGCACAACCCGACGGGAGCCCGCTCCAGACATAGGCATAGGGCGACGCCCCACCGGTGATCGTCACCGTGAGGGAGACACCCATCCCGACATCCACCGCGGTGGTGGTGGCGGAGATCCCTGGGCTTCCCAGCGCGGGGGACACCGTGATCCGGGTCGGAGAAGAACTGACGTTCATCCCGTTCGAGTCCCGGAGACTGTACCCCACAAGGTACGTTCCCGGACTGGTCGGGGTGCAGCTCAGGGTGGCCCCATTCAGTGTTGCGCACCCGGTGGGGAGCCCCCACCAATAATAGCTGACCCCTCCGCTCCCGGGCGTCGCCTGGGCACTCAGGACCAGGGTCTGACCGATGTCGACCGCGACGGCGGTGCTCATTGGTGCACCCGCGGTGGGGGCGAGGGACACCGAGAACGAGAACGGTGTGGCCCAGGTGGCGCTTGCTCCGTTCGAATCGGCCACGCTCACGGTCACCGAGAAGTTCCCGGTCGAAGTGGGAGCGCACGAAAGGACCCAAAGGGACGGGGAGGAGCATCCGGCCGGGGTGCCCGACCACGTCACAACGTCTCCCCCGCTCCCCGGCGTACCCGTGGCGGTGAGGATGAGGGATTGCCCGACGTCCAGGGAGGTAACCGACCCTGAAAGGCCCGTCAATGTGGGCGGAGACGCAACGACCAGGGTGACGGTCCCTGAGGTCACGGTCATCCCATTTCCGTCGGTGACGGAAACGGTCACGGTGTATGTCCCCGCAGTGCCGGTCGGCGGGGTGCAGGAGACCGTGAGCGTGCTCGTTCCCGTGCATCCTCCGGGCAAACCCATCCAGGCATAGGTGGGTGTTCCCGTGGCAACGCTCGCCAGGGCGCTCAAGGTGGTCGTCTGGCCATCATCAAGGAGGCTCCGGCTGACGGCGGGTGTGGTGATCGTGGGGTCCGCAAAGACCGTGAGCGCACTTCCCGACAGGGTGGCGTTCCCACCGTTCGAATCCGTGATGGTCAAGGTGGGTACCGAGCTTCCGGTGTGGCCCGGGATGCAGGACAGTATCCAGACATTGAGCCCGGAGCATCCTGAGGGAAGGCCGCTCCAAGTGAAGGTGAGCCCTCCACTACCCGACGTTCCGGTGGCGGTCAATGTGGTGCTCTGTCCCAGGTCGATGGCGCCTGGGCTCCATGCGAGGGTTCCCAGGGTCGGGGGGGCCGACACCGTGACGAGCACCGGCCCGGACACTTGCGCACCTCCGTTCGAGTCCGTCACCGTCACGCTGATCATGGAGCCATTGCTCGGTGCTGTGGGTTTGCAGGTGATGCTGGTTGTGTTTGCGGTGGAGCACCCGATTGGGAGCCCCGACCAGACGAAGTGATCGCTCCCGCTACCGGGTGTGGCCGTGGTGGTCAAGACCACGGTCTGCCCGACATCCAAGGAAGTCCGGCTGGCCACCGGAGTGCTTACGGTCGGGTCCGGGGAGACGACCACGGGGAAGCTGCCAACGCTCTTCGACACCCCGTTCCCGTCCATCACCGTCACCCCGGCCGAGAAGGATGTCCCCCCCGCCGACGCCGAGGGGGTGCAGTTCAACCAGCCCGTGCCTCCGCTCCATGCGCTGACACATCCATCGGACGGACCGACACCGCTCCAAGA
This sequence comes from bacterium, assembly GCA_021832495.1. GTDB lineage: Archaea > Thermoplasmatota > Thermoplasmata > Lutacidiplasmatales > UBA184 > JAJYEA01. The sequence continues at coordinate 11,262 of JAKBKR010000025.1, forward strand.
GAACGTGTAGGTGCCGGCACCGGCCGTGGCCGATGCCGTGAACACAACCGTCTGTCCCACGTCCATGAACGGCCGGGCCGGGGGAAGGCTGACCGTCAACCCGAGTCCCAGTGCAGGGTCGACCGTGTAGGGGAGGACAGGGCTCGGGGTCGTCTTCCCGTTCGAATCCGTGACCGAGACCGATACGCTGAACGGGCTCCCGGTTGCCGATGTCGGGGTGCATGTGAGGGTGGGGAGGTTGGTGGCCCCGCAACCCAGGTTCGCGGACGAGACAGACCAAGCGTAGACATCTCCCCCCGAACCTCCCGAGACAGTGCTCGAGAACGTCACCGTCTCACCCACGTCCGCGGAGGCCGGTGTCACCGGGTTGATGTCGACAATAGGATTGGTGTAGACTGTGAAGGGTGTCGTCGTGCTGGTGGCCACGACAGCGTTCGAGTCCGCCACGGCAAGGCTGACCGCATACGTGCCCGCGGCACTGGGGGTACAGACTACCTGGACACTGGTTCCCGTGATGGATTCCGCGCCACATCCGAGGCCCGCAGCCAAGTTGAGGGGGGACGCAGAATATCCTCCGGACCCCAACGATGCGGTCGATGTGAAGGTGACGCCCATCCCGACGTCCGCGGCGGCCAAAGTGCTGGTCGGCTGGGAAAGGACCGGGTCTGCCAGGACCGCCAAGCTAAAGCCCGAAGATGGGGCCGACGCCCCGTTCGAATCCGTGGCGGTGACACCGACGGTGAAGGGATTCCCGACCGTCGAGGTGGGCGTGCAGGAGAGCCGTGCGGTATCCACCGTGTTGCACCCGGGAGGA
>JAKBKR010000026.1 GCA_021832495.1 bacterium
CCCTCTGCGCGAGGGCCTGCGCGTCCTCCCCCTCCTTGGCGTAGTCGGCCACCCCCGCCTTCACGCTCTCGAAGCTCCCCAAGTTCAGGGTCACTTGGAGCAAGGACCAGGCGCGTTCCTCCCCCGTCTTCACCACGGAGACCGCCACGTTGGGCGTGGGCTCCCTGGCGGGCACGGGCGGGCTCGCTGGTGCGGGTGGGGTCGGAGCCGGCACCGGGGACGGGGCAGGCTTCGCATCGTTCCTCTGGGTGGGTGCGGGCGTCTCCGCCACGCGCTTGCAGCGCAGCTGCTCGCATGTCTGCCGGTTGGCGCAGACGGGGCGGTTCTTCCCGTCCTGCTTGATGAAGGAGATCTCCTCCCCCACGTGGAACGGGGTCTGGCACAGGGCGCACGTCCCGGCACGGCGGGCGTAGCTCACCATGCCCGCACCCCCAGGGTCGCGGGACGGGGTTCCTCCCGTGAGGGAGGGTTCTCGGCCCATCTGGCTTTCGCGTTCGGCTCGGCTCTTCGCTCCTTTGGTGTTTCGCTGGTCGCGAACATGACCGGCAAACGCCGAGCGCGGGCCATCATGGCCGAAGCGGAACGAGGGTCGGACGACCCGAGTGAGCCCTAGCCCGAAGGGCTGGGGCGAAAGCGGAGAGGGAAGCCCCTGAGCCTTGAGGCAGGACGAGCTCCGTCGAGTCCGCCATCATGGCTCACCGACCGGAGGGAGGCTCGGGGGCGGACCGGGCCTTGATGAGCCCCGCCGAGGTCGTAGGGAAATGTTCGCAAGCGGAACATCCAAAACTCAAGGGCGAAGAGCCGGACGGGAAGGGGCTAGCTGGAGGGGAATCTGAAGGAGAGGCATGGACTCGGCCAAGAGGGCGGGGGGGGTCTCTCCCCTCTCGGTGTAGCACGGGATGAGGGTGGTATCCAAGTGTTGGCAACCTATCGAGACTATCTGCGTTCCGAAGCCGCCGAGGTTTCCACGGCCTTAGCAGCGAGTGGACGCAACTTCGTTCTCAGGTCCGCCATTTTCCCTTTTTGCTCCTCGATCTCAGCCTTTGATGGGGGGTGTGCTGCCACCCAACGGCCAAACTCCAACCACCCAGCGAGGATTGCTCTGAATTGTTCGAACTCCTCCTGAGTCGCGCTGACGGCCGCCCTACCCCTAGACGTCTTCTTTCCGGAGTATAGACCGGCTTGCTTCAGGTCCTCCAGCCTTGGGATGTACGGCGCGAGCTTCGACGCCCGTTGACAATCGACACGGAACTTCGCCTCGAGTTCCTCCCTTGTGGGGGTGCGCCCCTCAGACTGCGCCTGAGCGATGAACTTCATCCTTTCAATGAACGGGAGCATCAAGAGAATACTCGCAAGTCCCGTCATCTGCTTTGTCTCGTGATTTGTCAGTGCTTGTTTGCGCACGCGGAGAGGGTCGACCTTGTCCGGTGTTCCAAACTTCGTCATCCCCAACTCAACCGCATGAAGAATGTTCTTCTTCATCCATTCTTCAAGCCCGAGGACGATGTGAGAAAATGCCATGGCGTGGTTTCCAGCGCTAGCCAACGCATCTGCCGCCACCAAGTGTTCTTCAGACTTGGCGACTGCCTCTGTCCAGTCCCCCTTCGGTACCCTGGCAGGCTCACTCATAGGTGATTTGTGGTGAGGCAACAGATCGCATATAATCACCCGCATCCCCCATCCTTCGGAGAGTGCGGCGGAGGTCCTTCCGACAGGGAAGGGCCAACTGTGCCCCGATGAGTCCCGCCTATGTCGAGGACCCGGAGGGTGAGAGAGAGCCCTAGCCGAAGGATAGGGCGTATCGTAGGGAATTGTTCGCAAGGCGGAATCGAGGGCATGAAATGCCCGAGAGAAGACGAACCGCGAGTTCGTCTGGACATCCAAGACCCCAAGGCGAAGAGCCGGGACGCACTGAGCCGGATGGAGGAGGGCCTGGACACCGTCTGCGCGATTAACTGCTAGAAAGTCTAACCCTCCTCGCCGGACCAGGACCCTGTGTGTATTGGGAGCGAAGCGAGTCGAAGGAAGAAGTGCACGAGACCAGGAGGACATGATCCTCGCCTTGCAGGAACCCTCAAGTCGCCGGAGGCGACCGTGAGCAGCTGGCTGCTCACCTGGGGTATCGAAGCCGCGGCTGCGGCGGAGCATACACCTTTGGATGGAACTCGAGGTGGGTGGTGCAAAGGCCCCCGGGGTCGCCCCCCAAGGGCCCGAAGTCGAGCCCGGCTCGCGGGTCTCGACCCGAAGGGCCCCGCTTCGGGCCCGCCGGGATAGGGCGGGGGCCCCGGGAGGCCGCACGACCCGCAAGCAGGACCAGGACCTGATCGGGAGGGGTCTTCAAGCCCAAGGGTTTCCCTGAATACAGAAGGACGTCATGTGCGAGCTCTGTGAGTCGTCACACGGTTGCAGCTGCGAATGCGCCGAAGACGACCTGGACCAGACGTGTGATTGTGACGACTACGAAACGTGTGACCATCTTCGCAAGTGCCACGGCTGCTACCACCCGGTGAGGCGGGATTAGGCGTCACATGGAATGGAAACCATCAGGACGGCGATTGAATCAGAGCGAGAGAGACGTTCTCCGAATACTGAAAAGGTTGGGTGTCCGTGTAGTGCCGAGTGCAGTGATCGAGCGCTGGGAAGTTGATTTCCTCTTGCCTGACCAGATGGTGGTCGTGGAAGTCGACGGGCCTATGTTTCATTCCGGATCCGACGCCGTAAGGAAGGATCAGTTCCAAGACACACGGTTCCGGCAATTGGGACTCCTGCCCATTCATTGCTGGACAACCAGCCTTCATCAGGAAGGTGGCAAGGACAAGATTCTCAAACACGTCATTGAAAGGCTGTACCACGAACGGGGGGTCGTGTTGCCAATTCGGAAGGAACGGAACTTCGCCAAATACTACCGAAAACTTGGGTTTCGGTGCTAAGGGTTGAGACGGGAGGGGCTGGATGAAGGAAGTTCTGAAACGGGGATCCCTAGACTTGACCGGGAGGGTTGGGGGCTCTTTGTCTGTAGCTTGCTGATGTATCGCGAACTCAGACCTGACCGTTCGCTCGCTTGACCCTGCTGTAGCTTGCCGATGTATCTGCGCTCTCTTCCGATTTCTCTATGCAACTAACATTGATTGGTGAGTGGGGGGTTGGGGGTTCGTTGGGGGGGTAGGGGGGAGTATGAGGGGGGAAGGTAGGGGGGGTTAGGAAGTAGGAGTTAGGGGGTCTGGGGGACCATGAAAAAGTGAGAGTTCCGCGGGCCACGAATGAAGATACATCGGCAATGAAGAGAGACAGAGATTGACGAAGTGGGGTGGGAAGAAACATCGGCATCATCGGCAAGGTTTACATAGTCAGTAGCAATGTCGGAGAAGCATGCCGGCGGACGACCAGCGATCTCGCCTGGAAGACTTTCTCGGAGACGACACGGTGGGATCGATATCGCAAGAGGTCCTGAAGAAGTCTCGCCCCCTCGTAGTTGGACCAAGGCAAGCCCTCCAAGAAACTTGGATTCCTCCTCGGCTAGTTCACCGTGACCGGGAGATCCGGCAGGTGGTGAACATCCTGGCACCGGCGTATCGGGGCAACGCACCATCGAATGTGCTGGTCTACGGAAAGACAGGCACCGGGAAGACCGCCGTCGTCACGAGGGTCCTGGATGATCTCAAGAGAAAGGTTCCGGAGGATGCCAACCTCAGACCCGTCATTGTGAACTGTAGGGACGCCGATACCGACTATTCCGTCATGCGTGAGCTGGTCAACGCCACCCAAGACCCGTCCATGAAGCCAGTGGGTGAGAAGAGCGGGACCCACGCCACGTTGCTTCGCCTTCGACACGCGTTACAGCAGAACGACGGGCTGGCCATCGTGGTCCTCGACGAGGTGGACCGCCTCGTCAAGCGCTCGGGAGACAACGCCCTCTACTCGTTGATGGAACTCAACACCCACCTCAAGAACGGGCACGTCTCCATCATCGGGATATCCAACGACTTGCAGTTCATCGAGGACCTCGAATCCCGAGTGCAGAGCCGTCTCAACGAACAGAGCGTGGTCTTCCACCCCTACACCCAGGAGCAGCTGCGCGACATCCTGAGGGACCGGGCGAAGGCCGTCCTGGTCCCGGGCGCTCTCGAGGACGGGGTCATAGAGCATTGCGCAGCGGCCGCGGCCCGGGACCACGGAGACGCTAGACGAGCCATCGCCCTCTTCCGGACAGCCGTGCAGATGGCCGAGAAGGAGGGTGCGCGTCAGGTCACCGACGACCACGTGACGAAGGCCATCGCGGAACTCGAACTGAACGTGATCGGTGAGGGTGTGCGCACCCTGCCCGTCCAACAGAAGGTGCTCCTCTGGGCCCTTCTCGCGGAGTATCGGACCAAGAAGAAGCCCCTTTCAAGCGGGGCGGTCTACGACGTGTTCGCCCGGGTCTGCCAGAACCTCGGGATCCCGACCGCCTCAACACGCACGGTTTCCAACTACCTCTCCGAGCTGGAGGTCCTCGGGATCATCCGTGCCGACCTGGTGTACAGGGGCCGCGCCAGCGGCCGCACCAGGGAGGTTACACCGACAGTCCCGGTCGGCCCCACGTTGAAACTTGTCAAGGACTCGGAGGAGCTCCTCTCGGACCTCAAGGATCTCTGACCTTTTTGCTGTAGCTTGCCGATGTATCTCTCGGCGTGGAGGTCGGTCAAACGCCCTAGTCGCTTCTGCTCTAGCTTGCCGATGTATCGGCATGTAACACCACAACCCGAGCGCATCGTCCACCGTTGGTCACGAAGTCCCGACCGTTTTGCTGTAGCTTGCCGATGTATCTCTCGGCGTAGAAGGGGGCCAAACCGCGCGTGCTATGCCTGCTCTAGGTTGCCGATGTATCCGGTGTTTCGAGCTGGTCCCGGGCTCAGAGATGTTCTTCCGAGTCCCCGCCAGAACCTTCAGGGGTTGAGCCGGGGGTTGCCTTCCTGGTGTTGAGGGTGACATTCCGGGCTGCGGACATTTCGGGGGCCGTGCTCTTCTCCAGGTCGTGCATCCACTCCACGAACTTCTCCCGGAAGGTCCGCTGGTCCTTGAAGAGGAGTCGGTAGTGGTCGTGGTCCCGGATGAAGATGAAATCCTCCATCGTCACCTTCACTCCCCACGCCGTCTTCGGAAGGGACTTGATCAGCTCGTCCTTGTCGGAAGACGGCGGGTGGTTGTTTGCCTCTGACGCCACCTGGGATGCAGAGGTCGAAACCGCGCTCCTGGGGTGATTCTCGGGTGGAGCGGCCGGCTTGTCACCATCGGGACGAGTTTCCGGAGTCTCGTAGACGTGCTCGACGTGGAACTGGTCGTCCACGATCTTGGTGGCCTTGACTCTCGGGACGGCTGCCGGAGGAGGAGCTGGTGGCGCATCCTGTTGCCGTGGCGCAGCAGGAGGAGGAGAGGGTGCTGACGGGGCCTCCATGGAAGCCGGAGGGGCGGCGCCCTCGCTCCGCGCAGCACTCGGGGGGGGTGGGGGAGGTGCTGGACTGTCCGGTGCCTTCTCCGACACGGTCTTGTTGATGTCGTCGTTCCCAAGCAGCCTTCGTGCCCTCTTCAGTTTCTGACTTCCGTCAGCATCAGTGCCCATCGTTCCTCCCTCCATCGATCCTCGCAAGAACCTCCCTCGTCAGCTTCACGAACTCCTCACTGGCCTTCGCCCTGCCACTGTAGTACTCCACCGGCTCCTGCAGCCGGGGAGCCATCGCCACGCTCTCATCGTAGTCGATCACCTGGTTGAAGACCAGGGGGCCATACTTCTCCCTCAGAAGGCGGTCCGTCTCCTTGCTCAGGGTGTGCCAGTGGATTAGGTTGGAGTTACGACGGAACATGGTCACCACGTAGCCCAGGACTGGCACCTTCTTCGCGTGCGTCTCCTCGAAGCCGTGCAGCATGTCCTGGACCTGGGGGAGGCACTCGAAGGGAAGGACGCCCACCTGGACGGGGATGATAACGGAGTTCGCCGCCATCAGGGCGTTGACTTCGGCCAGGCCGTACTTGTTGTGGCTGTCGATCAACACCAGGTCGTAGAGTTCCTTGACAGGGCTCAGGGCGTCCGCAAGCAGCTTGTCACGGCCCTCTGGAACCTGTCCAAGGCTCAGGTCCAGGGCCCAGAGGTCGTAGCTGCCCGGGAGGATCTCGATCCCCGGGAAGCGCGTTCTCTTCACCAGCGACGACAGGCTGTGGATGTCCATCATGGCCCCCCCGATGGACTCCTCTCTCGGGACCGGTTGTGCGCCCACCATGAAGGTCGTCGCACACTGAGGATCCATGTCGACCAGGAGGACCTTCTTCCCCAGCTGGCTCAGCGCCCCTGCAATGTTCGTGACGAGCGTGCTCTTCCCCACTCCACCCTTGAGGTGGTAGACGAACAGGGTGTAGCCCCTCACCTTTCTCCCTCGGCCGGGTGATGGTCTGGCAGTATATTAGTCTTGTCGGACAACTGGCTGACGGTCTAACTGGCATAGGAACTAAAAAGCTATCTGGAGAGTTAACAGGTTAACGTATGCGCAGTTGGTAGGCCCACTCTGAGAGATGAGCGGGTTGTCCAGCCATCGGGCGAGCAGTCATGCTGGCGAGTTAACCGGTTAACCGAACAGACTGGCTATCAGGCTGGCCTTCCCCCAAGGTTCCCCCGAACTCCTTCCTAACCCTACTTGCTGTAGCTTGCCGATGTATCTCCCGCGGGGTCTGGGCACCCCCAACCATCATGTAAGCAACCGCTTACAGGTTGGCCATGCCCGATCCCGACCGCCACCAGGCCCTCCGAGCCCATGCGGAGGCCCTGCGCCCGGACCCCAGCTTGAAGCGTCTGCGCTTGTGGGGCAAGGCGCTCTCCGACGAGACCCGGCTGGTGATCCTCTCGCTCCTGCGGGCCCACGTCGAGCTCTCGGCCACGGATCTCCGCCACGCGCTCGGGGTCTCCCACGCGGCGGTCAGCCAACACATGCGCCTCCTCCTGGAGGCCGGGATGGTCCGCTCGAGGCGGCGCGGGAAGCAGGTCCTCTACCAGGTCAGCGAGCACATGAAAGGGGTGCTGCCGGAGGCCCCGAAACCGTGATGGGAGGGGGTGCCTGGAGGCCCCCGGAAACAGGGGAAATGCAGAACGGGAGGGGGCGGGCGCGGAAGAGGGCGGCCGACGGGGGGTGCGGCACGTGGCCAACCTTACCTTGTCGAGCAGCTCACCGGATGGCGTGAACTCGATGGGCGAAACGTTCCCTCCGCTCCCGGGGCACGCCGACTTGGGTCCGGGGGAGCTTACCAAGTCTGTGGAAGTCATAATCCACGCGCCCTTCGACTTCGTGAGTGCTTGGTACCCCACCGTGACCGAGTTCGGGACCGGAAATCATAGACGCGACCCCAGAGTTCTGACGGAAGAGGGGCTGGAACAAAGCTCGACCGTGATCCGTACACGCCAGGTCCGAAACAACGGGCACTTCGCGGAAGAGGAACTTCACAACAACTTGCCAGCCTCAATCGATTCTGTGACACGGATCTATGGGAAGAAGGGGTTTTTCGGTGCGGCTCGAAAAGAGCGGGGCAAGCTCCTCACGGTTCACGTCGGGCGGCTGAGGCTTGAGGCTCGCGGGGAGGAAACCCTCCTCACCCACACTACGGTGACGTATGGGGAGCGCGCCTCGCGTGACTCTAGCGTGGGGAAACGGGTCTACGGCAGGGAGGAGAATATTAGGCGGAAGGCTTTCGAGATGATGGCAAGGCATGCGGAAGAAGCCTACCGGACGAGGCCGCTCGCGTAGCAAGCGGGAGTCCCATCAAGGTGCGGCTCCACCTGGTCGCGGAGGGGGCTCAGTGATGTGACACGCGGTCGCCACGCTGACAGACCCCCCCTCCAGGGGGCTAAAACGTATACACGATGTCTTACACTGTTTCCACCATCGGTAAAACGGCCTCGAAAACAGGCAGTTTGTCTTAGCGACTTGTGTGAACGAAACATCAGCGGCCAACACTTATGAGCGGGGGAGCCTCGGGTCGGGCCGTCGAGGGGTCAGTATGGGGACGCGGAACAGGCCGTTGACGGTGCGTTTGGAAGCCAAAGAATTCGAGGCTTTGAGCCGTGAGGCGCGGGCGCTGCACCTGACAGACAGCGCCTACGTGCGGCTCCTGATCGAGCGGGGCCGGGACCGGATGTTCCTGGAGCACGTGGCGGGGCAACTGAAGGACATGCAGTCGCCCGAGATGCGCGAAGCCATCTGGAGCACGTTCTCCATGGAAGCCGAGACGCGCGCCCTGGTGCGGGCCCTCACGATTCGCACCATAGGGGCCGACGGGCTGCGGAAGGAGCAGGATGCCATCATTCCCGGGGTCGAGAGATGGCGGGCGAAGCTGAAGGTACCCGAACGGGGGAAGGCATGAACGGCAAGCAAATCGCCCACCTCCTGGTCACGGTCGCAATCTGGCCCTTCGTGATTGTGGCCTACGTGCTCCTGATAGCAGCGACCATCACGCCTCCCGGATTCCTCCCTTACTTTCTCCCCTTCCCTGAGCTCCTCGCCCTTGTCCTCGGACCCGCCATCTTGTTGGCCCTTCCCGCCGGTTTCTTCTTGTATCACGGCAAGATGGACCAACACCCCTATCTCTGGCGGTACGCCATCATGGGAGGGCTAATCTTCGGCTCGTGGGGAGGCGCCAGCATTGAGTACCCCACCTCGCCACTTTACGCACTTCTCATCGAGGTTGGCTGTGCCTTGGGAACCTTCGTGGTCTGGTACGCCTTCGAGAAGGGATGGTTCCTCGGGGAATACCGTGGGATCCCGACCGACCAAGCTGGACTCCAGCGCGGAACGCAGGTGCTCGACGCCAGGAACCCCCCATCCCAGGTCTGGGGTGAGAAGGCCTTCCGGGCCGGGGAGGTCCGCCCGGTCGAGATCGGGGGCGCCCGCATCCCCCGTTCCGTCGAGAACCAGTCCTTCCTCGTCGCCGGGACCACGGGGATGGGCAAGAGCGTGGCCATCAGCGGGATCCTCGAGGTCGTGCGCTCCCGCGGGGAGCGGGCCATAGTCTACGATCCCACGGGGGACTACCTCTCGGTCTTCTACCGGATGGGCGACACGATCCTGAACCCGCTTGACGGGCGGTGCGCCTCCTGGACGCCCTGGGCGGACGCTCCGCACGGTCTCACGGACTACGAGCGCATGGCGGAGGCGCTCATCCAGGAGGGCAGCGAGCAGCCCTTCTGGCACGAGGCGGGCCGGGCCGCCCTCTCCTCCGTCCTGGCTGAGGCGGGCGAGGCGCGGAGCGTGGAAGAGGCGGTCCGGCTCATCCAGGGAGCCTCTGACGAGGAGCTCCGGCGCGTGGTGGAGCGTCAGGGCCTCGGGGGCATGGTGGGGAGCCCGCAGACCTTCGCCAACGTGCGCTCGGCCATGGCGGCACCGACACGGAGCCTGCGCTACCTCCGGGACGGCGGAAAGCCCTTCGGCCTGCGGGAGTGGGCCCGGACGGGAAGGGGGTGGCTCTGGCTCACCTCCCAGGCCGACCAGCGCCCGGTCCTGAAGCCCCTCATCAGCCTGTGGGTGGATCTCGCGGTCACGGGCGTCATGGTCGTGCCCCCCTCGCAGAGGAAGCGGACGTGGCTCGTCCTGGACGAGCTCCCGAGCCTGCAGAAGCTCCCGGCGCTCGAAACAGCGCTGGCCGAGGGACGAAAGTACGAGCTGGCTACGGTCCTCGGGATGCAGTCCATCGCCCAACTGCGGACCTCCTACGGTCGGGACGGGGCGGAGTCCATCCTGGGACAACCCCAGACGCAGCTATTCCTGCGCCTCCCGGACCCGGACACGGCGAAGTGGGCCTCCCAAGCCATCGGGGAGCGGCACATCGTGCGGGAAGTCAAGGGCGAGAGCCACGGGGACCGGACGCCGGGGAGCCAGAGCACGTCCTGGCAGCACCACATCGAGGCGGCGGTCCTCCCCTCGCAGATCCAGGCGCTACCCAAGCTCGAAGGCTACCTCCGGGTGGCCGACAGCCCGGAGGTCCGGCGGATACGCCTCACCCCGGTCACGAGGGCGACCGTGACGGAGGCCTTCGTGCCCCGATCTGGTGATCTCGGCAGCCCTGTAATTCGCAGAAGACCGGGGCCGACAGGAGGGATGGGACCCGAGCGGTCCGTGCCTCCGGCCACGGCCCGGCACCCCGATCTCCCGGAGTTCTGAGGTTCCGAGAAGATGCTGACGCACAGCGCTGCGGCGGCAGAGGGGAGCCACTACTACACGGAGGGGCGCTACTACCATGAGAATGGGCACGCCCCGGCGGAGTGGGCTGGGAAGGGCGCGGAGGCCCTTCACCGGGAAGGGGCCATCACTGACTTCCAGGAGTTCGACCGGGGGCTGAACGGCATCCTCCCCGACGGGACGAAACTCCCCGTCCCCCCGGGGGGCAAGGAGCGGCGGCACGGGGACGACTGGACGTTCTCGCCCCCCAAGTCCGTGTCGCTCGTGGCCCTGATCGGTCGGGATGAGCGGGTGGTCGCGGCGCACGAACGGGCCGTCCGCGAGGCGGTGGGGTACATGGAGAAGGAGATGTTCGGGACCCGCGGCATGGTCGACGGGGAGCAGAAGCACATCCCCGGCGGGGCGGTGGTCGGACTGTTCCGGCACGAGACCAGCCGCCCGGTGGGCGGGGTCGTGGATCCCCAGCTCCACACGCACACGGTATGGCTGAACGCCTCCCTCCGCGAGGACGGGGAGTGGAGGGCCACGGACTGGACCCTGACCGAGGGGGCGCGGTTCACGGCCAACTCGGTCTATCTCAGCGAACTGGCGGCGGACCTCAGAAGGGCTGGCTACGAGCTCGTCCCCACGAGGGACGCCTACGAGATCCAGGGCATCCCTCAGCGGGCACTGGAGGAGTTCGGACGGAGGGCGGGCCAGATCGAGGACGAACTCGCCAAGGTCGGGAAGACCCGGGAGACGTCGAGCCGGGAGGAGAAGCAGACGGCGAACCTCCGGACCCGGGAGGGGAAGGAGAAGCAACCGCAGGACATCCAGTTGAGCGAGTGGGACCGGCGGGCCCGGGAGAGGGGCCTCGACCTCTCGCAGGTCGTGGGGGATTCGCGGGCCCACGCGGAGGACCGGGCCCGGGAGCACGAGAGCACCCGTGCGCTGAACGCGGGCGAAGCGGTGGAGAGCGCCGCGCGCCACCTGTCGGAGCGCACCGCGGTCTTCACGGAGAAGGATATCGCAGCCCAGGCGCTCAAGACCGGGGCGGCGAGGGGCGTGGTCCTCGGGGACCTGGGCCAGGCAGTCGCCCGCTCGGGAACCCTGGTCGCCGCCCGGGACGGGATGCTCGCCACGCGGGAAACGCTCGCGCAGGAGGCGCACATCCTCAATGTCGTGGGTCAGGGGCAAGCGGTCCACCCCTCGCTCATGTCCGCCCGGGACGTGACCACGCTCCTCGAGGGACAGGAAGCCCGCCAGGGGATCCATCTCACGAAAGACCAGGCGTTGGCGGTCCGGCACGTCATGGCGAGCCGCGACCTGGTGACCGTGATCGAGGGACGGGCGGGCACCGGGAAGACCCAGGCCCTCGACACGGTGCGGGAGGGCATCGAGCAGATGGGGCATCACCCGGTGGGCCTCGCCCCCAGCGCGGCAGCTGCGCGCCGCCTCTCGGAGGGCGCGCGCATCGAATCGCACACGCTCGCCTCCTGGTTGGAGACGAAGGGGTCCAGCCCCCACGTCTATCTGGTGGACGAGGCGGGGATGGTGAGCACGAAGGACATGGCCACGCTCCTCGACCGGGCGGCGCAGGAGGGGAGCCGGGTGGTCCTGGTCGGGGACCCCCGGCAGCTCCACTCCGTGGGGGCGGGGAACCCGCTGAAGGCCATCGTGCAGGACGGGACACCGGCCGCGAGGCTCGAAGAGATCCAGCGGCAGCGGGACGTGGACTTGAAGGCGGTGGTCGAGATGTATGCCACCGGGGAGGCGGGCAGCGGGGCGGAGCTCGCCGCGGAGGACTTCCGCATGGCCGACAACATCGCCCATGCCG
>JAKBKR010000027.1 GCA_021832495.1 bacterium
GGAAACATGGCCAGTCGAGGCGGAAGTGGCGGATGTGGAACTGAAGCGGATGACGGTTTCGGCCGGAGTGCTCGGTATCGTGTTCCTCGCCGTGGCGGCTTGGGTCGGCTACACCATCTATGTGACGCCACGCTTTCCCTGGGAAGGACTTCCGCTCGTTCCTTTGGCCGTCTTCGCCGCTGGGGGTGTCGTGGACCTAGCGCTCGCAGCGACCACCCGGGGGGCCGTGGCCCAGATGTGGCGCCAGGGTAACTTCGTCGGCAGCCGGAAGCGCCTAGGCGGAGCCTCTCTCACCCTCGGCTACATTCTTGGGGGAATCGTTCCCGGGATATTCCTCGGCCGTGCCCGGGCGGGTTTGGCCCCGCTTGCCGACTTTTCCGGGCCGGCCTCGGCCATTGAACCAAGGCCGTCCGATGTGCCTGCCCCTGGGGCCGCCCCGCACCCTCGGTCTTCACCTCCCCCATCCAAGGCCGCACCCAAGCCGGCATCTCCTGTCGCCCCGAGTGCGCCCGCATTCGAGGGGCCAGTGGTCGACTCGGTAGGACCATTGACCCGCTGCCCAAAGTGCTCGGCCTCCCGGCAATCCCCCGAGAGCAAATTCTGCAACGTGTGCGGTGCCCCTTTTCCCTAAGAGCTCTATCTAGCCCCTTTCCGCGTAAGACCGGGGAATCGAACCGGGGACAGAGAGACTTATTTCTCGGCTTCCTTCCAATCCGCTGGTGCTGACTCCTCGGGCTGGCTGGTTGTCGAGACAGCGGGCACTGGCTCGGACGCTGCCTTGGACTCCCCCTTCGGTTCTGGCTTTGAGGCGTCCGGAACCCCGCCCGGTGCCTTGGGAGACGCAGTGCCCGACTTTTTCTTCCGTAGGAGCAGGTAGAGCAATAGCACGATGACGACCGCGAGCAGGACCAGCCCTAAGATGGCATAGAACTCGTTTGTCGAAGTGAACGCTGGGTTCACCTCGGAAAAGCTCAACGTCACCGAGGCCGATGCCGACAGGCTCACCGACTGGTTCACCGTCTGTTGCACTGGGGTCAGATCGTAGGTCGACTTGTAGGTTCCCACGATCGCGTACGAGCCGATGGGCAGCCGGAACACCACCGGAATCGATGTGGTGGTGGTCGAGTCCATGGCGGTCCCCGTCGAGGCGGAAAGGACTTGGAGGAAGACTCCCGGGAGGGGTGCACCCGACTTGTCCACGGTGCTGATGGTGAGGTAGTAGACCTCAAGGTTCAGAGCGACCGTGGCGTCCTGAGTGGCGGCGAGCCCGCCGCTGTATACGCTGACACCCTCCCAGTTGGCAGAGATGGAATAGTTCCCGACCGGTACTCGAGCGACTGCAGAGCCGTTGGATACCGTGAGCAAGAGCAGGCTCAACTGACCTCCGTTAAGGCTCAGAAGAATCGTGGCATCCCCCACGGCCGCTCCCTTCACATCCACGGCGAGGAGGGAAAGGTAGAACACATTGAGATGGAGAGTCCATTGAGTGTTCGTTCCCAAGGTTCCCGAGGTTAGGTTCACGAGCACTCCCTCCCAGACACTGGAGACAGAGTAACCGGTTCCAGGCAGGCGGGCCATGGCTTCTCCGGAGAGGTTCGTGCTGACCGAGCCGTCGGCGTTTCCCGATTGGGATGCCCAAGTGATGGCCACCCCAGAGACCGGCAGTCCATGGGCATCCACGGCAAGGAAGGTCAGGTAATACACGGAAAGATCGAGCGTGATCGTTTCGCTGGAGGAAACGGTGAGCGAGGTCGAGTTCACGGTCACCCCTTCCCAACTTGCGGAGATTGCATAGGTCGCCCCGGGCAGGCGGACGGTGGCCCCTCCACTTGCGTTGGTCGTGGCCGATCCGTTCGCCTGGCCGGCGGTGGATCCCCATTGGATCGCGGCATCTGCCACTACAAGGTGATGGGAATCGACCGCGTTGAACGAGACGTAGTAGATGGCGAGGTCTAACGTGAGCGACATGGAGGCGGAGACCTTCACGGTCGTGGTATTGACCACTATTCCCTCCCATGATGTAGTGAACGTGTAGGTTCCGCCGGGCAGCACGACCGACGCCCCTCCGGACCCGTTCGTAACGATATTGGTGATAGAGCCCCCGGCTCCAGTGACCCCGATGACCGCGTTGGAGACCGCCACCCCGCGACTATCCAACGCTTCGAAGGTGACCGAAAAGAGCGAAGCGGTGATCACATAGGGGTTGGTGGCGGGAAGCCGTAGGTTCGGAACTGTGGCGATGAGGCTAGTCTGCCAGTACACCTCAATTGTGAAGGTGCCGGAGGGAACCCGAGAGGTCGTCATCCCCGAGGTGTTCGTGATTCCAAAGGACAGCAGCACTCCCGTGGTAGAGTTCTGAACCAATACGCTCGAGAGTGGAATGGGGGATCCGCTCGGCTCGATTACCTGGAACTCCTGATAATACACCTGGGTGACCACTGGGTATGCACTGTTGTTGGTCACTGTGACAACCGGCTCCGCGGGTTGGCTGTAGACCACGGAATCGTGCCAGATGACGGTAATCCCGTAGTTCCCGACAGGGACTTGGCTGAACGAGAGATTTCCAGAAGTTCCTGTGATGAGAAGCGGATAGTGGGTGCCATTCGGGTGCACGATGTATACCAGGGCATTGGACAAAGCCACCCCTGCCTGGTCCACGATGGAGAATGTCGGGTCATAGACCTGGGTTCGGATCACGAGAGATGTGGTCCCATTCACGAGCACGGTGGGGTTGGCCACCAAGATCCCTTCCCATCTCACCGTCGCATTGTAGCTCCCGTTCGCCAAATGGAATCGAGTGTCACCAGTCCCATTGGTAAGGTTTAGGATACCCGAGACCCGCACGTGGGCACCGACGAGCGGGGCGCCTTTGCTATCCACCACGTGGAGCACGAGGAGATTAGGGGCCGATCCGACGAAGAAGCTGCTGCACCCTTGTGCATTGCGTCCGTAGTAGTTCCCGGCAAAGGAGAGGTCATTATGATACGTGTTGTCGGTGGCATTGGCGCAGAAGGTGTACTGGCCAGGCGGGAGCTTGGAATAGTTGAACGGAGCGCCATACGTCTCGTTGTACGCGTTGAAGGCCGGGGGAAGCACGGGCCCGGTAGCCTTCATGGTACCGTTCGCCATCAAGATCCCTGTGACGTTGTGGATATTCCAATCCACCGACCAGTTGATGTAATCGTAGTTCCCGAGCGGATCGCTGATGTTCGCCGTGAGGTTCACGACCGGGGTCGGGACCGTGGTACTGAGCGCACCCACCATCTTCCCTCCCATGGTAAGATAGGTCTGGTTGATGGCAAGATAGGTGCTGGCGGGCAAATTGATATCGGCCTCATAATAGGCGCCCCCGACATCCCCCCACCAGATCCCGTAATGGTCCGCGGTCGCGCCCGAGGTGTACTGGTTGAAGTCCGCAAGAAGGGACCAGCCTGCGGGCACCGTGGTGAGAAGGGAACTGCCGTAGGGTATCCGCAAAGATTTGCCGACAGAGCCGTCATCCAAGCCGGTCGAAGCCGTACCTGGCGTTCCGAGTTGGTGCTTCGCCCCGGAAGTGTCGATCGCATACAAGGTGAAGGTCCACGTCACTGAGGACACGCTACCGGTCTGGTTCACAAAGATGTTGGCGACGGGAGTACCGTTCAGTGTGAGCGGGCCGGCCAGCCGGGGAAACAGATAGAATCCCATGTCGAGATAGTGAAGTCCGACGACGATTCCTCCGCTGCCTGCCCAGGGGGATGCGGTATCGTTCTGCGTCGTGGTCAGGTTGCTGCTGAATATCCCGCCGGTGATCGGTTGGCTTAAAGCCGAGTTGTGAAGAAATACCGTCAAGTTTGTCGGGGTGGGTTCGGGTCCGGTGTACGGGTTCGCACTCGCCGAGGGTAAGGCGACAGGGATTATGGCGAGCGAAGAGAGGACGAGCAGTGCAAGGGTCACCCAGCACCACTGCCCCCGCCAGAACCCCTTGGTCGTTCCGTAGAGCCGGTGGTCGTTCCAGACATTGAACCCCTTCTTTTCGACAATCTTCTCCATTTTGTTCTCCTTCAAGGACCTGAAACCCCGACCTCGGCGATGTCGGGTGTGAACGAAGCCGTCATGCTTCCCCCCGGGCCGGGAGTAAGGTGAAGGCTTGAAGCGAGATCTACATCGATATCGAGTATCGTAGTGGCGCCCTGCTTCACATCGAACTGACCATTGAAATCCCCGCTTGGGCCCGTTACGCTGGCAAAGAGGGTGGAGCCATCCAGCAATTGCACGGTGACGTTGCTTACCACGATCTGGACCTGCTCGTAATGCCCTACAGGCAGCGACCCGATCCCGAGAAGCTTTGCAGCCCCCGACCCATTGAGCGCTTGGATATCCAGCCGTGCCCCGGAGACATTCACTTCCACCCAGCGGCCACCCAAGGTCCCGGCCTCGTGCACTGAAACGGTCGTAAACGTCACCCACACATGGGCACATTGCGAGCACGGCGCATCATGAACCAGGAACTGCACGGTCCCGCTCCCCCAGGTACTGGAGAGAAGGAGGCCCGCAACAACGGCGACGGCCACGATCGCCACGCCACCAACTACCCACCAGCGGCGCCTTCTTCTCTCCACAGCACATTCATTGGAGAGGTGGGGTATTATCGTTGTGGTACAAGGATTGTGGTGATTCCTCGAACATCGTCCGTGAGAAAGCGCTTTAGTAGCCGGAAAGTACCTTGGTCCCATGACCGATGTCGTCCAGCTTGGGATATCCCTCACCTACGGTGTTCTTGCGCTGCTTGCGGCTACTTTGGTCGCAATGTCGATACGGGCCCGTCATCCCGGGGAGCCCCCCGGTCGCCCATGGCTACTTGCCTCCGGAATGATCTGCCTTTGTGCTCAAGGTCTTCTCGTGTTAGCCACCCTCCTCCTTGGGGGAGTGCCGGTGCTCACTTTTGTGCTGTACGGGTCGCTCCTCGAAGTGGGTGGGGTCGCCCTCCTGCTCGCGGCCGCCTTTCAGTAGAGGATGAGCGTCGGTCCAGGCCCGGATCCCCCCGATGCAGAAGTTAGCCCAGCTCCGCCGGAGGGAGCCGCTCCATGGGCTGCGGTCCTGCTCCGCTTCGTCCAGCAGTTTCCTGGGGTCCACCTGCGGGAGATACTTCGCCGGCTCCGGATCCCCCCCGGAACGCTGGATTATCACCTGCGCCGGCTTTCCCGACAGGGCTTCTTAGAGACACGAGACGTCGGGGGACACCGTTGCGTCTTCCCGTGCCGACCGATAGGGGCGGGTTGGCCCGTGTTGGAGAAGGACCAGGTACTCCTGGCACTCCTCCGTCGACGAGTGCCCCGAGCAATCCTGCTCCACCTGACGTACTTTGGCCCTGCCACGGGTCGGGAGCTCTCGGATAGTGCCGGCGTTTCCTCGGCGTTGCTTTTGTATTACGTTGAGCGGCTTGAGAGTTGGGGGCTGGTCGAAAGGGTCCCCTCACCCGCGGGTCCGAGAAAAGCGAAAGTGGTGGACCCTCTCCGGGTACGGGACATCCTATTGCGTCATCCCCCCCTGAAGGAGCGCTTCGAGGACCGATGGATCACCTTATGGGAGCGGATGCGACCTTGAAGCAGGAACATCTGGGGTTGCCCGGCTCCCAGGCCATTCAAGGAACGTACCAGAAAACACATACCCGGGGTCTCCCTTCATTAATTGGCAGAGGACCGGGAACGATGAAGACGCTGGACCCACGCTCCGAAGGGTCATTGGAAGTGTGGCACGAAAGGCCATGCGAGCGGCGGTCCAGGGGAACCGGAGCACCGGCTTTTTACGTGGTTCTGGTCTTGTTGACGACCGGACTCGTATTGATGAGCGGGCTGGCTGAGTCGGGTGGTCCAATTTCGAGCCTGGGTCGGCCCGCAGTTGGACTCTTCGAGGACAGCCGAACCGTTAAGGCCCACCCCTTGGGTTGGCCGGTCTTTGGGGCGCCGAACGTGACGGTCAACTTCACCGGGGCCTATCCGTCCGTTACCTTGACTTTGGATCACAATCCTTCCATCCAAGTCACCTTGGTCATTGAACACATTTTGGAGGTAGAGTCGGTCCCGACTCGACGCGGGCAAGCTTCGGTAGGTCCTCTGGGTCTCTTGGCACGAGAATTCGCTCCGCTCGGTGCCGGCACCCCGTTCCATGTTGCGGTGTCCGGAAGTGTCAATGCAAGCCAAGGTGTCTGGGTCAACATGTCCGGACAAGTCGCGGTGCGGAGCTTGTCGACGGTGGGATACGCCGGGATCCCAGTCTGGCAGGCGCCGGACGGAGAGATCCCAGTCTCGGCGATCGGACCCGTCGTTGGATCCGTCTCTGTGTCGGTGAGCTTCCATATCGACAGCTTGGGTGGCGTAAATGTGGGGCTGTATGTCTCGGCGTGGCCCTGGGTGTCTTCCACGGATTCCCTGGCCCTCGAGTGGGAGTACTTTCTTCCCTTGGCCTCGGGTACGCAGGGGGTGAGCTGCACCAACATCTCCTTGGTTGGTCCCCAAGCGACAACGCCATGCTCCGGGGGCTCGGTCCTCGTGACGGGGGAACCCCAATGGATCAACAGCTCCAGCGCCATCGAAGCAGTGCAAGGGGGTGGACTCCTTTCCTATCTGAAGTGGAACAATCAGGGGACCGCACAGACTTCCCAAGGCATCGGGCCCGTCCTGCTCAACGATGCCGTCTTCCCGGTGTCAGGAAGTAACCGTCTCCGAGTGATGCAAGTGGTAGCACCGGGGGTGGGTGCCGTTTCCAACTTTTCCGAGGACCCGACCGTGGGTCTTGTCCCATCCTCTTTCCTCAACTCCCCCTCGGCGCTTGTCCCCATGTTCCAAGGCAACGCGGAAGTGTTTCTAGTCGGGGCGGCCGTCGCCTTAATCGCCATTGTGGTGATACGTACCGTGAGAAAATCCCAAGAACAGGAACGGCTCCGCAAGTTTTGACCAAAGGTAGGCGAGCGCATGCCCCGCCCTTTAGGGCTGGGGTTAGCGAGCCGGGGCATTATATGGTGGTCTCGTGTATTTGGGCGATAATGGAGTATTAGTCGGATCGGAACATCTATTTCAGGTGCACCTACCCGGTGGTGTGGTGTCCCAAATACCGGTGTGGCGTTCTCACTGGACCAATCGAGACACGCCTGAAGGAAATACTCCGTGTGGTTGCCGCGGGTCTACGAGTATACATAGTGGTGATGGAGGTCATGCCAGACCCCTCCATCTCCGGATGAATGTGGACCCGAGCTTCGGAATTCACCGTGTCGTGAAACGCATGAAGGGGCGCAGTTCCCACGACCTGCGCTCGGAGTTCCCCAGCCTCAAGAGTCGCTTGCCACGAGCGTTAGTCCAACGGTTCGACCGGATAGCGGTCGAGAGGAAGGACATCACAGAGATGGTACCGAAGGGTCACAGCCGGGGACTGCATCGGGGTGTAGCGGGTGCCTCATGGCGAGGCTTCCTGAATGCCCTGTCAAGCCAAACGGAAGAGGCTGGCTCGACCGTGGTGTTCGTGGGGGCGAGAGGAACGACCCGCGATTGCTCGGTATGTGGTCAGAGCGTCCCAAAGGCACTGTGGGAACGGGACCTTTAATGCACCTGCGGCGCAGTCACGGACCGGGACGTGAACACCGCCGTGAACATGCTGAATTGGGCTCGGAAAGAACCTCCGTCGAGGGAGCCGGATGCCGTCCCAATTGAACCGGAAAGCTCTTGGCTTTAACCGTGGGGAGGATGTCACATCACACGGAACCCTCCTTTCCCCGATCTTGTACCCTAGGTCAGGGGGTTCCCCAATTTCGGTGAAGCCACACCGTCAGAGGGTTCAGCGCATGCGGGGGGAAATGTGCATGCTGTCCCCCAGGTATAACGAAGAACTCCCGCGTGCGGGTGGGGAGGCTCTCATAGAAGGATCGGACCGCTTCCACGGAAAAGATCTCGTCTTGATCCCCCACGGCGACGAGCACAGGTACTTGGTGAGTAAAGGACGGGCGGAGGTTCGGGACGTCAAGCGACCCCTCCCGCATCATTCCGGCGAGTACCAGGAAGCTCGTGCCGTACGCCGCCTCGTAGAACTTCACCGAGTATCCGAAATTGTACAACGGATCTTCCCGGCCCAGTTGTCCAGTGCGCCGGTATTCGATGAGGCGGGAATGGCGGAAGAGCGTCGCTCCAAGCAGCGCCTTTAGTATGGCCGCTCCGGACGGGGGAGGGAAGACTCCGGGGTTTAGATGACGTGCCGCGCTGAGCAAAACGAGCCCATCAACCTTCTCGGGTGCTACTCGTTGGGTCACGAGGGCAGAGAGCACACCGAGACTGTGCCCCAGGACCACGAGCCGACGGCTTCGGGTCCGCACGAACCCCGCGGCCTCCTTGAGGTCGGTTTCGAACCGTTGCGGACTCGGGCAGTCCCCACGTCGTCCATCGGAAAGTCCGTGCCCGCGGAGATCGAGCCCCCAAGTATCGAAACCCGCACGGGCGAGCGGCTCCCCGAGGAACCCAGAGTATGCTCCACTGTATGCAGAGATACCGTGGAGAATGAGTACCGACACGGGCGAGGGGGCGGCGCTCGGCCAGTGGCGAAGGAAGAGTCGCTTTCCATCTGACGTGGGGAGGAGCTCGTGCGGTTCAAGAAATGCGTTGCGCCTCAACACAATCTCCCTCTGAGAGATGATGTGCGACATGGGGGTCCGATGCGCTACCTCACGAAGTGACAGTTAAGAAAGGTACTTCACATCGGCTGGTCCGGCAAGCGTTCCGGAATGCCGTTTATATATTGGCGTGAGCATACATATTTGGGGTAGCCATTACGGGATTCAAATCCAGTACCCACAATCAACGGGGATTCCTTCACCTGGGGGCAATTCCCGCGCTGACGGCCGTGGTCCTTACGCTTTCCCTTTCGGCATCCTTTTCGGGATTCCTTTTGAACGTTCCCGGAAACCACGCCCAGGCGGGTTCAGTCTCAGCCCCTCCACCGAATCCTTACTATATCCATGGATATGTGAAGATCGTCGCGAATACCTCGAGCATCCCCGTCGTGGGATGGAAGGTGTGGATCAACGACACCACGACAGCGGGAGCATCAGGAACGACGACGACCTTGGCGGGAGGTTTGTACAACTACACCCCCTCCGTGACGGGCTTCAAGAACAATGACAATGTGGATGGGGCATCCCATGAGCGGAATGCGACCGGGACCAATACCACGGTATTCTCCACCAAGACCTCCGGGGATTGGATGAACATCACCTTAAGGTACCCGCCGCTGAACCCTGTCCTGTCTTCCAACGTGACATCTGGCGAAGCGACCCTATGGGTACACTTCTTCAATACCGGATCACCGCTCGGTGGGAATGGGAGCTACACCTTCTCTTGGATATTCGGGGACGGGAGCAGCCTCTGGAACCAGGCGAAGCCCTACGTGGATCACAACTATACCGCGGCCGGTACATATTGCGCCCGGCTCGTGGTCAATGACACTGCCGGAGATTCCTGGGAAACGCCCTGCCGAACCATAACCGCCAACTTGCCGCCTTCCATCACCTCTTTTACGGTGGCCCCCGATGCGGTGAACTTGAGCAGCGCTGTCACCTTCGATACATCAATAGCCCACGGAACGTCGCCGTATACCTACACCTACCAATTCGGGCAGTCGGGCGCAGGGGCCAGTTTTACGACGTCCTCCACCACGAACTCGATCACCCACACCTACACGTCCCAAACGAACCAGAGCTACGTCGCCAACGTGACGGTCAAGGACAGTGTGGGCAAGTCGACCAACACTTCGCAGCAGCCCGTTTGGGTCTACCTCATTGATCTCCACGCCTCGCCCCGGAGCACGGATGTTGGCCAGCCCGTGACCATCTCTGCGAACGCCCTCGGTGGATCCGGGGGTCTCGGGTTCACCTATTTCTTCAAGTTCGGGGATGGAGCTAGTTCCTTAGTGGTCGCGTGCACAACCAAGGCCAGTTGTTCCGTCAGCCACACTTATTCGTCGCCCGGCTCGTACATCGTGACCCTGTTCTTGAACGATTCCCTGGCAGTCAACAAGATCACAGGGCTCGATCGCTTGGTCTCGGTCCCTGTAACGTTGCCCATCCAAGTCAACTCGGCCCTCGCGGCATCGATCACCTCGAACGTTACCTATACGGATATCGGAAGCCCCGTCTCGCTTACGGCGACCGGGTCGGGCGGAACGGTCCCCTACCTCTTCTTCAACATAACAACTGGTTCAGGGGGTTATCAGAACACCACCAACGCGAACCCGGCCATCACTTCCGCGACCTTCAGCCCAGTGACCTATGGTGCCACCGGTACCTATCATCCCACCGCTACCATCGGGGACAATGTGGGCGAGGTGGCTAGGAACACCACTGGAGTTGTGGTGGTCAACTCGACACCTCAAGTCACACTGTCCATCCAAGGCTACCTGGGACTGAACACGAACTCCGCCTATGTCGGCGAGTCGCTGACCGTCGTGGGTCAGGTGACAGTGAATACAGGAACCCCCGGATTTACCCTGAACTTCTCGTATGGAGACGGGTCGTATTTCCAATCCACTTGTTCGACGAGCGGCTGCTCGGTCAGCCACGTTCACAGCTGGCTCGTAACGGGGACTTACTCCGTGAGCGTGCGCGTGGTAGATTCGGTCGGCGGTGTCGGTTCGACCACCCAGAGCCTCACGATTTATCCAGCGTTATCGCTTCCTACCTTGGTTGCCAACCGGTCCGCGGGCGAGGTCAACCTTCACGTGGCATTCAACAGCTCCGTTACCGGCGGAGTGCCGGGGCTCACGTTCGCTTGGCAGTTCGGGGACGGGAGCACGGTCACTGTCTCTGGTCTTGGGAGCGGTGTCACCAGCATGCAGATTCATGCGTACACGGTCGTTAGGAACGCGACCGTGAACGTGACGGTCAATGACACTCAGGGAGAATCCGTCGTCGTCCATCTGACCGTATTCATCTATCCGTTGCTGGCGGCCTCTTTCACCAGCAGTACCGCCACAGGAAACCTGAACCCGCCCGTGAACGCCACTTTCCTTGGGTCGGCTCGTGGAGGCAGTTCGAACTACCTATTCTTCAACTGGACCTTCGGGAATGCGGGTTCGGCAAGTGGCGCATCCCCCCGTTCGTCTGTGACAACGTACTGGGCCTCGGGGACCTACCAGGTCAACCTGACCGTCACGGACAACGCATCGGACAAGCTGACCGTGAGCCAGACGTTCGTGGTGTCGGGATCTCCCGCCACATTCGACCTGGTGGCAGGCTGGAACCTTATGGGGTCCCCGGTAGCCAACGAGAGCTACACGCTCTGGTCCCTCTTCCATGTGCTTACGGCCATCTACGGGGCTAGCGCAGCCACGACGAGCCTCACCGTCCAGAATGTCTCCGGAGCGGGCAACGTGACCTATCCGGGCGGAGGGAGCTATGCTGCCACCTACCCGGTGGCTCCCGGCCGCGGAATATGGGTCGATGTAGCGGCTCCGCTCTCTGCCGCCGTCTATGGCAACCTGACGGCGGGACCCCTCTACCCCAAGGTGTCCCTCCAAGGGGGTTGGAACAACGTCGGATGGACGTTGACGGGGACCACCAATGCCACGGATCTCGCGGCGATGATCCCGGGGGCGACAGCACTATCCATGTGGAAC
>JAKBKR010000028.1 GCA_021832495.1 bacterium
TCCACGGGGATGTTACACTTGCTCGGAGAAATGGTCATCCAAAGTGTAACGGAGGCTTGTGACAGTCTGGCTCAGACTGTAACATGGAAAAGAAGGGCAACAGAATGGCTTTTAGGTGACAGTGGTGTGCCTACTGTAACATGGTGAGCTCCACAGCACCCCTGACCCGGGAAGAGCTGACGCGCCTGTTGGCGTCACTGGACACATTTCGGCCCAGGGAAGGCTACTACGAGCACATGGATCCGGTGCGGGTGGTCCGGTTCATGCTGATGACGGGGGTGCACCCGGAAGTCGTTGCAGATCGGGAGAAGAGCGGGCTCATGATGGACGGTCCCCGGCACCTGACCTGGAGGCGGCCGAAGACGAAACGGATGATGCGGGTGCCGGTGGACCCCGAGATCCAGCCCTGGGTGAAGGAGTTCGTCGAAGCGCTTCCCAAGCGGACCCGGATGACGATCAATCGGTTGGTACACGACGTGGGAACCCACGCCGGGATGCCCGAGCTCACTCCCCGAACACTCAGGCACTCGTTCCTGCGAATCCTCGCCGACAAGACCCACGACATCGACGACGTGATGAGGTACGGTGGATGCTCCCTTGCGGTGGCGGTACGCTACGTACGCACCGCGGACAGCGAGAGGGACAAGGCGTTCTTCGAGGGCGGGCTGCTGCCCAAGGGGTGATGGCGCGTTGGTGGCACGGACGCATCCAGAGACCCAGTTCCGATCGAACTCCTCCGTTCGGCTTTCCGACTTCGCTCCCCCGAGCCGACTTCAGGGAGCCTCACCCGAATCAATAGCAAGGTCAAGGTTCTCGCAAGGATTATTTATCGTGAGCCCTTCCCCCTTCACCACAGGTTGGTTCTGATGGGCGATACTTTGATGTCTCCTGAGTCTCTCGTCAACGTTCTCAAGGAAGACCTAGGGGCACTCAGGGGGGCGCTTGACTCGGGTTCGGTATCGGACATTGTGATCTTTGCGAACCGTTTCGTTTCGGATGCGGCACTCTTTGGACCCGGCACTGAAGCCTCTACTGAGCTTTGTGTAGGCGCGATGCTCCGGATCATGGCAGAGGACCTGGTTCAGACGACAGGGCGACGAAAGCGCAAGTCTTTGGAGGAAGAAGTCCAAGATCTCGCAGTCCCGTTCGTGACGACCGTTGGGGGCGCGCTTCCGGACATGGATCAAGGGTATCCTAAGATTTGCGCGGCGTATTATGCGTTTGAGAAGGCGGTAAGCGCTTATCAGTTGTCCGATGAGGAGAAGGTTGCTTACAAGGATGCCCCATCGTTGCAGGGTGCATCCAGAAGGGCGCTGACCCAGGTGCTATTGGACAATGCGGGACGGTTTTCCACGCCCCGGTCCCTGCTTCCCGAGGGGATTCTGAACGAATTCTCCCGCTTGTGCAGAGTTCATCAGTTTGACGAGAAGGACCTATGTTTCTTTACGGGTGTCAAGAGCTTTCAGTTGCTTAATGACTACTATCGTTTCCTTCTCGCTCCGATGGACGGGGAGGTCGTGCCTCCATCCAGGGAAGAAGTTATTGAAGAACAGAAGAAGGTTGTGGGAAACCTAGTTTCATTTGTCAAGGGCCTCGATACCTCCAAAGAGGATGACATTTGGATGCTGACAAGAGACTTCGTAGCCCCAGTCATGCATCGATGGCGTGAGATGTTCATATTCTACATGCAGGTACAAACGACCCAGGTCGTTCCGACTCTCGTAGGACAGGCACCTCCCGACGAAGCGGAGAAAGGCAAGGCGGCGGACAAGGGAAGGGGGAGATGATGAACATCGCTGACACAAGTCTGAAGGCGACTGAGGCCCCCCTCTCGACGTACGACTCAGGAGTCTACCGCTCTGCTACACCCTCTGGACCCACGTCCACTCTGTACCGCCGCGGCTTGGAGCCTTTTCCCAGAGTTGTAGTGCCCGAGTCGTCTGGTAGGAACGGAGTGAGGTTGACGGGTAGCGTCTCAGCTCCTCTCTCACGCTGGAACTCGGCACTTAGCCGCTCGTTTCCAGACTTGCTTCTCACCGAGTTCGTCAGGGAACATCCACGAGCGCGACCCATCCTGGAAGCCGCGATTAGGGGTGTGGAGATGCGCCTCCAAGCTGTGGGCAAAAGTTTTGTGATACTTGCGTCCCTTCAGTTTGACAGGGACGAAACTGACGAGACAGTAGACCCGCGTCAACGGTTCGTGCTTGAGGTCAGAGTCAAGGGATTGTCACTCCAGCAGAAGTTGGAGTTGTGGGACGAACTATCGCTCTCGGCTCGGAAGGCAAAGAGTGATGCCCTAACAAAGGAGAAGATGCCGCGACTCGAGCCCTTCGACGTTGGGAAGAATCTGATTGTCCACATGGACTTGAGTCCGTAGCGATGTGTGCCTTTACGCCTCAGTCATTCGAGAGAGTAGTTGACTATATTTTGAGTCCTGGAACGCCGAAGACTGAAGAGTATCTGCGCACAGCAATCGGGCGTGCGTACTATGCCGCCCACCTGACCGCGCGGGAAACACTCCTGGCAAAGAGGAAGGTGAAACCCAACAAGAAGGGACTGATACCTCACGGCGAGGTCATCGATGCACTCAAGTTGGGCCCTCTACCCAGTGTAGGAGACAAGTTGCATCAACTTGGGAAGATGCGCGAGGTTGCAGACTACACTGTTACTTCCCAGATTCAGTTGACCGACGCCCAAGTTGCAAAAGCATTGGTGACCGAGATCATTTCCAAGCTTCCGAATGCTGTTTGAATTGAAGCTGGGAGGTAACGTCTTCCGAGCCGATTAGCGGACTGCTCCCCGCCACCGAGAAGGGGCAGGTCTCGGACATGGGCCTGGCCAAGCGGTCTTGCAAAGGCTATCTTCCCACCCGGTCTCGGCAGAAGGGGGATTTGAACCATGGAGGGTACAACCATAGAGCGATTCTTTACCGGCAAGAGCTTCCGGATCCCACCCTATCAGAGAGACTACGCGTGGCGCCCTGAAAACGTCGTGGAATTGTGGGACGACATCAAGGAGTCGCTGGACACTTCTACTACTCACTACCTTGGAACGTTCATCATCGTGAAGTCTGGAGAGGATGGACGCCACGACTTGGTTGACGGCCAGCAGCGCCTGACCACGCTGACGCTACTCCTCAAGGCCCTCATCGATGCCCTGCCCGAGTCAGAACAAGTGAGACGTATCGTCAACAGCGAGCGCTACCTCAGGGACTCTGCTGGTGTTGATAGACTGACTCTCCTCGGTGCAAATCAAGAGTACTTCAGAGGTCTTCTCGATGGAGCAATGTCTGTGCCGCAAAACGCGGGACAACGGAGACTCCGCGCGGCGCACGAGAAAGTTGCGCAGCTTTCCCGTGAGCTCGTTCGACTTGATTCGCAAGCGGCGACAAGGTGGCTGGAAGGAATAGGGAAACTCAATGTACTCGAGTTCGTCGAGAGAGAGGAAGGAAATGCCATCAGGATCTTCTCGACGGTCAATGACAGAGGGGTTCCCCTCACAGTAACCGACAAGGCCAAGAGTCTGCTCATCTACTACTCCAGCAGATTCCTCAGTGGCAAGCTTGACGCAGAACTGCAGAGGCGATTCGGGCGAATCTTCCGTGCGTTCGATGCCATCAAGGAGTCGGGAAGAGATCTCGGCATTGAGTTCATCAAGAGAGATCAGTTCTCCGAGGACACTGTCGTTCGATACCACTTCGTTGCTACCAACACATCGTACTGGAGCTACAAACTCACCGAGGAGGAGGTCCTGAACGCCTTCCTCAAGCCTTCTCTCAAGGCATTGGTCAACGGAGGGAGTCCAGATCTAGCCGTCTTGGAGGGCACGATCGACAACTACTCGGAGGATCTGGCGAAGTTCTTCGAGGCATTGGCCACACTTCTTCATAGGGCGCAAACCGAAGTCCGTTACTACAAGATGCTCGCAGGAATCCCGCTATCGGCAACCCTCTATCCGCTCACTGTTCGGCTCGCTATGAGATGCCTGTTGGATTCTCAACTTCCTGGCCATCCTACGATGACATTTGCGGATGCCTTGGAAGTTGCGGCGATTAGGGTGTTCTCGTGGGGGACGAACCCGCAAAAGGAACTGTCGGACTTGGCGCGCACTGCCTTGACCCAGCCCGAGAGCGATCTTTCGAGAAACATCAAGATGTCTGTAGCATCCTACGCTCCCGATGGCCACTTCAGTGCATGGATGAATGAGAATGTCTACGAGACGAATGGGTCCATCAGATACGTCTTGGAAGAGTTTGATGACTACGCACGGAACCAACAGCACCTGCCAGCGCAATCCCTCTTTGACATAAGGAGGCTAGCATCGAGAGAGCCCACAATTGATCACATCCTTGCCCAGAGCGGAGCATTTAACATCCAGGGAAGGGGCTTTCAGGACGACCAGGATTTTCTGAACAGCAAGGACTGTCTCGGTAACTTGGCCCTCGTGGAGAAGACCATCAACAGCTCGGCGCAAGGAAAGACTCCTGAACAGAAGGCGAACGAAACCAGTCTGTACTTTGCGAGCGAATATCAGTCGACCAAGGGGTTCTCCGCGTCACTGAGTGCGCGCGCAGCTACTGGTGGACTCTTCGGAAAGCGAGAGATGCAAGACAGAACACAATCGCTCATTCAGTTCTGTCTGATGAGGTGGGCCCTCTGGTAGTGCGCGGAAACCGGGTGCACGGGAAGCTCTCCGCTTACGCTTGCCTCGAGGGGTTAATCTATGTGGCCCAAAGAATAACTTTCCCCTAGGTCCGACCCCCTCAAGGTATGGTGCGGCTGAATCGGGAGCTAGGGGAAAGTTAATGCCTGTGCGTTGCGGCAAACCGTGAAGAATGCAAGCCCCAGTCCCGTACGGACAATCCTCGCTCAGGCTCAAGGAGTACGACCAGCTCTCCCCGCACATCATCCGAAGGGACTATCAAGACTTCTTGAACGCGGTCGACCGACGCTACGCGCACCCGACCAAACGGGCGGAAAAGGCCCAGTGGTTCCACGATCGGGCCCGTCTCCTCCTCCAGCTGATTTGGGAAACAGGCTGTCGAGTCGGCGACATCCTCTCGGCGAAGCCGGGAGACTTCGACTTCAAGAGCAAGGTGCTCAACCTGTCGGTGAAGAAGCGGAGGAACGTGAACACGATCCCCCTCGACGACAGCCTGCTCCTCGAGGTGAGCAACTTCCTACGGAACTACCCGCCGGCGGATTACCAATGGCCACTGCTCGACATCTCGAAGGTGGCGGCGTGGAAGATCATCAAGAAGTACGGGGTCATGACAGGGATCCCAGTCCACCCGCACATGTTCCGGCACGGGCTGGCGATCCATCTCCTCGAGAGCAACGTGCCAATCCCAATCATTTCGTCGAGGCTGGGTCACTCGAACATCTTGACGACGCTGAGGTACTACCTGGTAATCACGCCGGAGGTCCAGCGGCAATTCGTGGCGGGGAAGCTCTGAGACCGGGTGGGGGCCGCTGATGCCTTCTTTGGCGCGCGTTCCGCGCCGAGCTTGCAGGGCCCCTAGTTGTAATAACCGTACGAAGTTTGTAGATGCCTCGATCCCATGACCAACCTCCCTTCAGTCGTAGATTCGTGCAAGCCTAGAGCCGAGATCATGTCGGGCGACCTGGCCGATGATCTCTACATGGCAGACCTTGGACTTGTCGCGGAAGGAAAGGGACCGGACGCTTATCAAGACCCGGGCGCCTTCTTCCGGAACACCTACCCGACCGAGGGGCTACGAACTGTCGCTCGTGAGGTATTCACTCGCCTGTCGGGCAAGGGTCCAGGCTCTCCCGTTATCCGACTCGAAACGAGTCTGGGAGGTGGGAAGACGCACACCCTGGTTGCTCTCTATCATCTCTCCACAAAACCAGAGGCTTGTGAGAAGTCGGCAAGAGACATACTGGGGGAGACCCCGGGTGTCAAGGCAAGAGTAGCAGTTCTGATTGGGACCGATCTGTCTCTTACTCCCTCCAAGGAAGAAGAGCCTCGAACTCTATGGGGTCACCTCGCACGGGCTCTCGGGAAGTGGGGTCCAGGGACCCCATTATGGGAAAGCGACCGAGCGCGAGTGGCCCCCGGTAAGTCCGACCTCCAAGAGGTTCTGCGTGACGGCCCCACACTTATCCTTATTGATGAACTGGCAGAGTATCTACTGAGGGCAGCAGCGATCGCAGTGGGAGAAAGGAGCACCCTGGCAGATCAGACCGGCCCCTTTCTCCAAGAGTTGACCCAGGCCGTTGCGTCCCTTCCAAGAGTGTGTCTGGTCATCACCAGCCTCGGAATCGACGACCCGTTCAGTGAAGGAACGAAAGAGATTCACCACGCCCTTGAAAAGTCGCTTCAGCGTGCCAAGGCGGTCGAGACCAAGGTCGAGTCCCAGGCCATTCTATCCCGACTTGAGCGCCCTATCACCCCTACTGGACCTACTGAATTCGCTGCGGTGGTACGACATCGCCTTTTCGAGGGGGTAGATACGGTCGTGGCCAAGCAGGTTGCACAAGCCTATGCCTCAGCTCTTCAGCGTCCGGAGGTACGAGATCGAGTCCTTCATCACGCAGTAGAACCGGGGTACTTGGTGACCTTGGAGGAGACCTATCCCTTTCATCCTGAGCTGATTCAGATCCTTCGGACCAAGACGAGTAGCATCTCATCCTTCAACCAGACTCGAGGGGTACTTCGCCTGCTCACTGCCGTTGTGAAGTCAGTGTGGAAAGAGAAAACGCCTGCGCTCCTCATCCACCCTTTCCATGTGGATCTGAAGGAGAGAGTTGTTCTCGAAGAACTGGTTTCTCGGTTGAACAAGGGAGAGTATCGACCCGCCCTAACCGCGGATCTGATTGACCCTAAAGGAACTCCAAGGGTGACACTTGTGGACGCGGGATTCACGGAACCTTGGGGGACTCGCCTTCTGACTACCACATTCCTCCACAGCCTCACGGGGTATGTCGCTGCAGAGGTGCGTCGAGGTGCTACGGAGCCAGAGCTGATACTAGGGTGCTATCGCCCGGAAGATGACCCCAAGATTCTCGAAAACGCCTTGCGTTCCCTCGAAGAAACGTGCTTCTACTTCGTCCGGAGCGGCCCATACTTCGTACTCAGCACAGAACCATCCCTCAATCTCGTAGTCAAGAATGCTCAGGACTTGGTCCGAGAAACCTCAGTCCGGGAGGAGTTGGAAGACCGAGTCATTCGACTCTTCGGTGGACGACAGTTCTTTGAACCATGCATCTTCGCCAACGAGCCATCGAAGGTCCCGGACGACACTGGGAAACCAAAGCTTGTCGTGGTCCACTTCGGAGATGCCACTGCGAAGTTGAACCAGGGTTCACCCCCACCCGATGTGTTGACCATCTATGCTCAGTCAGGCTCCCAAGGCAAGCCCCGTCTATACCGGAACAACCTCGTATTCTTGGTTGCTGATTACGCCGAAGTCGACCGGATGAAAGTAAAGGCCCGTGAGTACCTCGCACTCAAGAGCCTATTGGTGCCCTCGGGCGCGAGCGCGGGTGGCACCCTCGCTCTTTCTCCAACGCAAAGGGAAACTCTGGAAACCCGTCGGAAGGAATGTGATTTGTACGCGAAAGTGTCCATCGTCCTGAGCTACCGTCACGTCTATGTGCCCTCAACCTCCAAAGAGGCGCCCTCCGGTCTCAGACACCTAGTGATTCGAGCAACGGACGCAGATGTCACCTCCCGTCTGAAGCAAGCCAAGTCCGAGGAGCTGTATTTGGTTGACTTTCTGGTGGGACAAGAAGTAGCACGAAGAACGGACTCTCCACTGTCATCAGAATTCGTACTCGAAGACCTCTGGCCCAAGAACCAGGAGGTGACAGCCGGAGACGAGTTCAAGAAGCTCTTCTACACCCATCCAAGTGCCAACCTCCACTTCTCGGAGGATCTGATAGCGAAGACTCTCCGCTCTGGCCTAGAGAAGGGCGTCTGGTACATCGTTGCCGACGGGAAGTACTTTGACCATCTGAACGCCATCCAATTCCCTGGAGGTTTCCAATCTTCGAGTCAGATCGTGCTCTCGTCATCAGGAGAAGGTCGTCGTCTGTGGTCCGAGTACAACTGTCCGACCTGCGGTAAGCGCAGAACCTCTTGCACATGTTCCAAGAGGGTACAGGTTTGCGAGAACTGTGGCTTACCCCTTCACGAGGGAGCTTGCCCCAGTCGGGGTCCCTCTTCACTACCGGGGGAGGAGTTGACGAGCCTAACGGTTCACGGGCTGAAGCTCGAGCGGGCAGCATCCGAGCTAGCAGAGTTGTGCAAGGATCGAAAGGTCGAGACCTTTACGGGAGTCGACCTTCAGGCAAAGCAGAGGGAAGGGCTGTTGAAGCTCAGTTCTGCCTTTCCCCAACTCCCTCCTTCTACTATTTCCTTGGATATCCAGGCCGCCCTCGACAGAGAGTATGATGGAGGGAATCTGCTTGAGATCCGGTATCGGGGGAATCTGAATGGGTTCAACGCCATTAAGAGCGTAGTGGCGAACTATGACGCAAGGTTGGACTTTGACCGAAAGACACTGATTGTGAAGGTTCGCTTTTCGGAGCCGCAACAAGCATCGAACTTGGTTGAGGTCTTGCGCTCGAAGCTCGGGCCATTCACCGAAGAAGCTCTCTTCGATGTGACGTTAATCCGAGGGAGCGAAAAGTGATGCAGGCCAGAGTCGCGAAAAGGCAATCCCGACTGGACGATGGGTCGGGAGAGAACAAGAAGGGCAGCATCCCTACCAGCTACGCTGGAATGTTCGAACTCCGAGTAGTCCCGATTGACGACGGCACCTACCGGTTATCCCTCCTCGAGTATCCAGCTTTTGACTCCCAGCAAATAGGTAAACGGATTCCCATTCAGAGGAGCAGTTTGAGAGGTTGGCACCTTCAGCTCACAGAGGGCTCAGTTCGAACTGCACTCGAAGGGAGCGGGTACAAATCCGGAGATTTGTGTTGGTCCAGACGTGCTCCATTCCGTCTCAACGAAGAAGAAGGAATGAGACTAGATTTGCTGTTTCGCTCAATCACAGGGTTGAGTAAGCGCACGAAGATTGAGGACTTGGTCTTGGGGCTCCGTCACATGGGACGAGAAGAAATTGCCTACTGGCATGCCAAGGTCACCCGAGACAACGGAACCGCAGCTGCAAATGGCCTTCATGCTTTCCGGACACTCTTCGGAGGTCCATGAGTACAACTGGGGCCAGTAGTGTGCCAAGTGGGCATAAGTCTGGAAAACCCAGGCCCACAGTCTTCTTGGAAGAAGATTGTCCTATTGCCGAACTCTCGGTGGAGTCTCGCCGGGAGAGGGGAGCATCAAGCGCTCTCCCCCCGCTTTACTTCCTACACGTCTGGTGGGCCCGCCGGCCGCTGTCTGTAAGCCGAGCAGCAGTTCTTGGCTCTCTTCTCCCCGCGGGTTTTGATCGAAAGACATTTCTCAGGTTGAATGGGATACTCGGTGACCCGGTGGCCGACAGGAGGCGCATTGATGAGGCAAACAGAGTTGGCAAGACGCTCGATCGGGGGTTTGGCTATGATCGGGCATTCAAGGCGAAGGTACCCGAGATAGACCGAAGGACGTTTGTTGAGGCGCTAGAAAGGACATGGGGTACCCCCTCCCCAGTGGTGCTCGATTCCTTTGCCGGTGGAGGCAGCATTCCCTTTGAGGCACTCCGAGTAGGTTGTACCGTCGTCTTGAATGAGCTCAACCCTGTAGCCGCGATAATCGAGCGAGCCACTATCGAATACCCTTCACGGTTTGGGTCATCGTTTAGCGAAGAGATTCAAGCATGGGGAGAGCGAATTGCCAAGTCTCTTGAGAAGTCTCTAGCAAGGTACTTTCCCAAGGAGCCCGGAGAGTCCATCTTCGCGTACATCTGGGTCCGGACAGTGACCTGCAAGGATTGCGAGCTTTTCGTTCCCTTGAGTCCGAATTGGTGGCTGGATAACGAGAATGCCATAGGGTTTCAGCTCGTGGTTCCGGCGAGGGGGAAGGGAAACTCCTGTACATTCCGGGTGATGAAGAAATCTGGTGAGTTTGACCCAGACAAGGGAACCGTGTCCAGAGGGGCTGCCGTCTGCCCCCGATGTTCGTTACCCTTGGATGAGGATTACATCAAGACACAAGCCCAAGCAGGAAGGATGGGACAACAGTTGGCAGTGATCGGGTTCAAGAGGCAAGGGCAATCTGGGCGCTTCTTCCGCCCTCCTACCGAGAATGACCTAGAGGCAGTCCGAAAAGCAGAGGGGGAACTCAGCAGGCGGCTACCCGGGTGGAAGGCACGCGGGCTCGTACCAGAAGAGGAGTATCCCGAGTCAAGTAACGACCCGCGCCCCCGAATCTACGGGATGACGCACTGGTACATGTTCTTCAGCCCTCGCCAACTCTTGGTCCATCTTACGACACTCGAGACAATCCTTGAACAGCCGTGGAACGAGGTAAAGGATCCGAAGAAGAGGGAGGCGCTGAGGGTCTACATGGCCTTCGCCTTTGACATTGGGCTAAACATGAATGGGTTGCGAACTCGATTTGATCCATCGAGGCAGATGCGAGGCGCATTCAACCGGCACGACTTCGCATTCATCTGGTCATTCGGTGAGATAGACGGAGGATCGGCCCTCTTTCCCTATGCGGTATTTCAGATACTTGACGCGTATCAGAAGATTGTCAAATTGGTTTCATATCCTATTGGACATGGTAGACGGGTCACTTTTCAATGCGGGGATGCTCGGTCTTTACCATTTCTGACAGACCAATCGGTCAATACCATTATAATCGACCCTCCGTACTACGACAACGTAATGTACGCCGAGCTTGCGGACTTCTTCTATGTATGGGAGAAGCGCTCCCTGGGTGATGTCTTCCCCGAGCTTTTTCATCAGGAATTAACCGACAAGGACGACGAAGCAGTCGCCAATCCGGCTCGCTTCCGTTCAGCTCACCGCGGCAAAGCCCGAGAATTGGCGAAGCGCGATTACGAAGCAAAGATGCAAGCCGCTTTTCGAGAGTGTCGTCGCGTGCTCCGCGATGATGGCGTCCTGACAATCATGTTCACACACAAGAAGGTCGAGGCGTGGGATACACTCTCATTTGCCATTTTCGAAGCCGGGTTCGAAATCACTGCATCTTGGCCAATCCACACCGAGAGCGAACACAGTCTTCATCAAGCCAAGAAGAACGCTGCTGCATCGACTATTCTTCTTGTCTGTCGGAAACGAGTGAGTGAAGTCAAGGGGGCGTGGTGGGAGGACCTGCAAGAGGAGTTGGACCGCACGGTACACTCTCACGCCGAGGATTACCTACGGCGTGGGTTGAAGGGGCAGGACATCTTCATCGCCACCTTTGGTCCAGCACTCAAAGTCGTCTCAGCCTCTTGGCCCGTTCGCACCAAAGATGGAAAGACAATCCGACCTGACGATGCCCTGAACCGAGCCAGGAAGGTAGTTGCTGACTGGTACCTAGACAAGATTGCTGAAGGGAAGGGACAAGCAATCGACGTAGTGACCCGGTTCTACATTCTTGCCTGGCACGTCTTCCAAGCTCGTGAGTTTCCCTTCGATGAGGCTCGTAAGCTCGCACTTAGCCTCGGGGTGGAGATGGACACCACCACATTCCGGT
>JAKBKR010000029.1 GCA_021832495.1 bacterium
TGCCCTCGAGCAGCTTCGCTCGCGCGTTGCGGCAGCCCGGGACCAAGCGGCTCAAGCGCTGACCACGGGTGTTCAATCGCCAAGATCCCGATTCGTGGGCGACGTGGTGGCCTCGTTCGTTCTCCCTCACGGCACCAAGGGAGCCGCTCGAAGTGCGGGACGTTACGTCAGTGCGAGCTCGAAGACGAACGTTCGGGGGCGGTGGCTTGTGACGGGTCGCCAGCTCCTCATCGAAAGTGATGCGGTGCTTCGGCAGGTCTCCGTTCGCTCGAAGACCCTACCACCGTCCGGGACTCCGCGAGATTGCGTGCAAAGCTGAACCGCGCTCGCCGGGCAACGAATCCCATTACTCTCCTTTCGATTATCGAGGTTGTCCTCGCTGAGGTCGCCTCGATGGACCTCCTTTGGAACAGCGAGGTCGCGGGCGAGCTGGAAGCTCGCAGACAGGCAAGGCTTGAGGAGAGCCGGGCTTCTGCCGCGCTCCTCATCGACGCCAGCCGCTACGTTCGCCTTGCGATGACCGTGAACCTACTGGATCGCGCTTCGATCTCCGGGGCGCTCCGACCCTTCCCCGCGGCCGACCAGTCGGTCCTCGGGGCGTTGGACGCGCTCGCGCGGGGTGGGCCGGATGCGGAAAGGCAGGCCGTGACCTCCTGCCGCTCGGCGATTGAGAATGTTTGCATTCAGCGTGGAGGGGTCGGGGACTGGAAGGTGGGCCTGAAGGCTCTGCTGCCGTCAGAGTCGGACCAAAGGGCGGTGCAGGCGGTCGTTAACTTCCTCGGAGCGAAGCTCCATGGCGGGCACGTTCCGACTCGGTCCGAAGCCGAGCAGGGACTGAAGCTCAGCGTCGCGATTCTAGCCCGACTCGTCGGCGAGGAACTCTCCCCTCATCCGCCCGCCTCCTCATCCTCTGCGTGGCCGGGAGGAACGCAATGCTTCATCGCCGCGTCGCCTTCCTCTTGAATGATGGCCTTCGACAGCTTGACCGTAGAACTCTTCGTCATCGTCGCTCTGGCCGCCCTCGTGAGCTTCGCCGTGGGTTACGCTCTTGCTGCACTCCGGAAGGGAAGGGAAAGGGAACTCGCAGTCACCGCCGCCCGGTTGGACACCGCTCGGCGCCAGAGGTCGACGGTCGGTGGCCAGATCGCGGAGGCGCTACGCCCGTACGTTGGAGACTTCCCGTATGATCCGAGTGACCTGACATTCGTTGGCGATCCCGTGGACTTCATCGCGTTCCGCGGGCGAGCGGCGGGACACATCGAAGAGGTTGTATTCATCGAGGTGAAGCGGGGAACGAGCACCCTGCGCCCCTCTCAACGCCAGACAAGGGACGCGATAAGCGCAGGACGCGTCCGGTGGATGGAGACGAGGTTCCCAGAGCCGCCCTCCGTGTAGCCGGGGCTGAGATGGCGAACACAGGCGTCGGGATGGGTCGATGGGTCTCCTCACCACCAGAGGACCAAGCCGTACGTACTGAGCTTCAGAAGTTCCAGAGGGAATTCATCGCTTGCATCGCTGAGAGGGTATCGGCGCGAGGACTCAATCCCCGGGCCGTCCTGATTACGAGCCCGCACGACTCGGTGACTTGTGCAACAGCTGCGTCCGTGGTCTTGGTTATCTCGAAAGGAACAGCAACGGACGCGATGAGTACTGACTCCTACGGCGATTTCAGGAGTCGGACGGAGGTCACGGCCCAAGCCCTGATCCGAGACTCCCGCTCGGCCTTCGGCTGGAGCGACATCGCGTACTGGGTCTTTGATGCCACCTGTTTCACAGACGCCGCCGCCAGGAAAGCAGCGTTCGAAACCGCCGCCGACAAATTCGCTGACGAGATTGGGCAGAAACTGAACCTTGGGAAGAAGCTCGGGATCTCTGAGGCGCTGACCTTCCTCCAGAACGCACGGTCCCGGTTTGAGAGCGGATCCCTTGCGGGCTACAACGATTGCAAGGCGAATTGCCGCTCTGCCCTCGTATCCCTGGTGACGGGCCTCAGTGGTGAGCATGACACCAGGAGGGGCATCAAGGCGCTCGCAGAGCGAAAGGAACTCGGTGAGACCGATGCAGCCTGCGTCCAGGCTATCGAGGACCTTGTTGGGGCGCTGAAAGGGATGGCTTCGAAGAAGGGCGCTCACCCGCCGCTGAGCGACGAGAACGACGCGGCGTTCACTCTTCGGCTCACCGAGGCGACCTTCGATTACCTCGTACGAACGGTCGGGAGAGCGCGTGGGTTATAGGAACGGTTGGGAACTGGTAGAGGGTCTTGCCCACTCCGGTCACTCCATCCTGGCGTTCCCCACTCTGCTGGGGAGTGGATGGGCAGACGCTTAGACGTGGGTAGGATCGACGTCAAGGTGGAAGGGGCCAAGAGGGATTTCCTGAGCGTGAAACATATTGGCGAAGACTCGTGGTGTGATGTCTTCAGTCCCCCGGAGAACTCCGGGGCGTATGGGCAAGACGATCTCGGCCTCTTTCGAGTCCCGACCCCCGAGCCAGAAGAAGCCGCTTGGCTGCCCGTCCGGGTACACCCTGAGATACGGGCCCTCGAGCAACACCCCTCGCATCTGTAGTTTCCCGTCGCCATCGGTGTAGGTCTCCTCCTTAGTCATCGGCGAGAATTGAACCGAGACCGCACTCCGAATCCAGTACTCCGCCACCGGCTGACGGAGAGTCCCGCCTGAGTTGACCCGAGTCCCCGCGGTCCGTGGTTCCAGTGGAACCCGGGGTTCAAGCCCGAGACCCCGCGACGCGTGGGTGTGAAGACCAATCGCCGCGGAGCCGGGCTTGCGCCCAAGGGGAAAGACAAGGCGGAAGGGAAAAAGGCACCGACCCACGGGGGCCGACACCGCCCTCGCATCCTGACCGATCGAGAGGTGCGGCACCGAGCTCTCGCGTGGCTCCTCCCTCTCCTCACCGCCAGCCTCTCTCGGAGGAAGTTCTCCCCGAAGCTCCTCCGTCGGATCAGCGACCTCCTGCTGCGGGCCGCCGCCCGTCACTCGTCCATCGCCCGAGCCCGCGCCCGGTCGAAGCGTGGCCCCTCCGAGCGGCACAGCCAACGCGTCCTCGAGCATCTCGTTCGACGGAAGACCCAGCGCGCCCTGACCCTCGCCCTCCGAGAACAGGCTCGCCCCTTCCTCCCGCCCCACCCCGTGGATGTCGCCGTCGACTTCCACGAGACCCCGTACTACGGCACCGCCATCGACCGGGCGCATCCCCAGTACGTCAAGACGAAGGAAGAGCGCGGCACCCATCGCGCCTATCGGTACGTCACCCTCGACATCGTTACCCACGGCTTCCGCCTCACCGTCGCGCTCCGCTACCTCGACCACCGTGGGCGGCTGCGGGCGGCTCTCCGAGATGTCCTGGAGGACGCCCGCAAGGCCGGCGTTCGCATCGGTCGCCTCTACCTCGACCGGGAGTTCTACACCTACGAGGTCCTGAACTGGCTGAGACACGAGGGCCTCACCGTCGTCGTTCCGCTGCGGCTCGGCTCGAGGCAGCGGAAGCGCTGGGAGCATGGCCAGAAGTCGTACGTCAGCGAGCACACGCTGAAGGACTCGAAGGGGAGGGGAGCGCCCCTTCCCCTTCGGATCCATGTGGTCGTCCGCTACCAGATGGGGGAGCGGTTCGGGAAGCACGGCTGTCAGTATCTCATCTACGCGGTGCTCGGCGGTCTCTCCCTCGACGCCCGGCACGAGGTACCGTTGAGGAAGACCCACGAGCTCTACCGGCGAAGATTCGGGATCGAGAGTTCGTACAGGATCGCCCACCAAGCACTGCCGCGGACCTGCGCCCGGAGCATCCCGTGGCGGTTGCTCTACCTCGGGGTGGCATTGATGCTCGAGAACGAATGGGTCATCCTGCGGCTCCAGTACACGAGTGAAGGTCGGCAGGGGCCGGGGGGAATGGATCTGCGCGAAGAGCTCCTCCGGTTCGAGGACCTTCTGGAGCTCCTTTTCCTCAGCATCAGCCGGGTTCTGGGTACCATTCACGTGGTGGGGAACCCCAAACCCCCACCGTCGCGACTCAAGAGGTGGGGTATGTCACTGTGACAAATTCAGGAATCACCGGCGAGCCGTGGCGGAGTAGTGGATTCCTGAACCGGGACCTCCTGTACTCGGATGGTCCACTGACCTGCGATTCCCAGCTCGCCCAGCCTCCGGCGGAGTTCGCGTTCGAAGTTCTCCCGCTCGGTTAACGTCGTCTTGACCGAGATTGTGAGCACGATAGTCAGTCCCTCCCCTCTCTTCAGTGTGGGCACTAGTCCGATTCCAAGTTTGTTCCAGGCCTCGGGGGGAATCGCGCCCTGGATGCTGAACGCCGCGCGGACCTTGCTGTCCGCCTCTGTCAATCCGATGCGAATCTCAGGGGCAGCCACGACCCCGGTCGGGCCCGCTGGTGCCCCCGCAATAGGCTGGCCAACCGCGGCCCCTGGGATTGAGGGGCCGAGAAGCCCAGAGCCAGTCGGACGCCCTAGGTCAGGGTTCTTTAGGGCGGTCGCCCGGGCCTTGAGCAGGAGGAAGGTGTCCGAGTCGAAGAGAAGCTCCTCGCTCGGGACCTGTTCCTTGAACCACACCTTGCCGAACGAGCCATCGGACTTCTGCCCGGACCCGAGGCCGAACTCGCCCCTTTCCACGAGTCGTGGAATCGCCTGTCGGAGCGCACCTTCCGGGTCGACAAGACGGGTAAGGGACCCATCGAGGAAAGCCTTCCGGAGCCCGGAGAGCGGCCAGGCCCCGGAAGTCCTCAGCGCGATTGGCCATGACCGTTCGATGTAGCCAGCCCCGACGCTGTCCTCAAGCAATCCCTCGGACTTGAGTGCTGACTTGACCCGGTCCGAGAGACTCACACCAGAGCTCGCGTGTCCCTGACCCATGTTGATGACACGAACTCCACCGTGCTCCTTCGCATCGTAGAGGGCGATCCAGATGTAGCCCGCCGCGACCTCCTCCTTGACCCGCGCTTCCGCCTCTCGGACGTTGGACTCTACCTCGTTCCGCTCCTCCGGTTCGAACTCCGCGCCAAGGTTACCCCGCTGGACCTCCTCCCGGACCCGTTTCCAGGAAAGGGCCTGTTCTACGGCGTTCCCAAGGTCTTGCCCCTCCTTCTTGAAGCACCAGATGAGGGCACCGGGGTGGAGGCGTGCATCTCCCTTGGTCCGCTCCTTGGTCCAGCGCGCCACCTCGCCGTTCATCTCTGGCGTGTAGGCCGTCTGCGGGTCAGCGACGACTAGTGTGACCTTCACGAGGTTGGGAACTTCAGTCCCGTCCTTGGGGAAGAATAGGGTCGGAAGCACCGCTCCCTTGTCGAACTCCTTCTTGACTATCTCGCGCTCGGACTTGCGAACCTCGTCCTCGTCGAGGGCAGCGCGGTAGTCACCAACGACCTTGCGAAGGGTGGGCTTGAACCCGAACCGGAACCCATCCCGTCCAACTTTCCGCAGATAGAAGGCGCGGTCCGCCAGGTTGTTGGCGCCGTTGTCAAGGGACGTCGTGTCCAAGTCCGGTTCGCCGATGGCAAATCGGATCTCCGGGATATGAGCAACCTTGTCCACCATGCCCCCGGAGGATTCGAAGAGGATGGCGGTCCCGATCCTCCGGTGAAGGTCGACGAGCGTACCCTTGGCATCTGCATCCAAGGCTCGCGCTTTGCTGTTCGGCCCTGAGATGTCGGTCTCAATCGCATGGATCAGACGCGGTTCCCCCAGTTGGGCGAGAACGGTAGCGCGAAACGGAGCGTGGTGAAGCGGGGCGGACCCGAGACCGATGAAGGCCTCCGCTCGAGCCTCCTCGTGGGCCTCACGGTAAGCCCAAGAGACCCACTGCGCGAGCATGGCGAGGGTCCCCCGCGTCTGCTGGTACTGCGGGAGCGTCTGCCACTTCCGCTGGAAGACCGAGAGGGTCGCCGGGTGGAAGGGATAACACGCCTCGAACTTTCGCTGGAGGTGCTCCTTGACCTTCAGGTCGCTGGTGGCCGTGTCCACCGAGGTCCATTCGGGGGGCAATTGGTTCCTTCGCTCGTAGCACCAGGCTGCGTACACTTGGGCTGCTTCCTTCGCCCTGGCCTTGGTCTTCTCATCGAATTCATCGAAGAGGCGTCGGCGAACGACTTCTGCGATTTCTGCCTCATCGTTCGCGATGAGGTCTTGAGCCACCCGCTTGACCACCTTCGTGATCTTCTCCTGCCATACCCGGTCGTGTTCGGTCATCTCGACCTGGCTTCGGGGCAGGCTGACGATCGCCGCGCAGTTCGTGGTGCCCGTAAGGGCCACGGTGAGGTTCTGGATGAAAGCGTGGAAGGGCGCCGCAAGATCCTGGTGGCGGTTGATGAGGTTCAGGACTTCATCACAAAGTATGATCACCCTCCCGCCGGCGAGGCGGAAAAGTTCTGCCAAGGTCTCTGTCCCCGGGGGCGAGGTTTTGGCCTTCGGACCCAGGACCGCGACCCCAGCATCCCCCGCCAGTTGCCGGGCGATGTCGATCCACGGCGTCTCCCGGCCATCACGAGGATCCCAGGCGTTACCCACGAGCACGGCAACCTTGGTGGGAGGGATGGCAAGACGGCCGCCCTCAAGCAGAACGCCACGCACTCCGGGGTCCTTCTCCGCAATCGAGGAGTGCTGGATCATGTGGTAGAGAGCGGTGAGAGTGTGTGTCTTGCCACCGCCGAACTGGGTGACGAGCGTAAGGACAGGGGCAGTATCCTCTGTGTATCCATTGAGGCGGC
This sequence comes from bacterium, assembly GCA_021832495.1. Classification (GTDB taxonomy): domain Archaea; phylum Thermoplasmatota; class Thermoplasmata; order Lutacidiplasmatales; family UBA184; genus JAJYEA01. Next base: position 6,724 of record JAKBKR010000029.1, read on the forward strand.
GGAGCACCATTCCGAGATGTTCCCTCAGGGCACGTGTGAAGACCGTGCGTGAGAAGAACTCCTTCGGGTCGGAGTAGTCCCTTGGTGCAGTCCCCGCGATCACCTGCTCCAGGGCGATTGCGAATTCGTCCGGAGAAAAGGAGCGACCCTTCCGAACCTCGGGCCTTGGGGTTACGACCTTGTACCACGGCGCCAGCGTAGCCTTCTCCCTCGACATCGTAGGTTACCTACTTCTTCGGGAATGCAAGGGACAGAGCTTCGACCAAGCGCCGCTCCTCACTCCCCTGGGGGTAAAGGGCCGAGAGCGCAGTCGCGAGCCGCTCGAGCTCCGGGCCGCGTCTTCGCTCCTCCTCGAGGAAGGTTCTGAGTGCGGCGCTGGCTCCTGCCTTCTGAAGAAGCATGGCCGCATGGAGACGATCTAACGTCGTAGTCCGCCGATTTCCGGTGGAATGGCCATCGGTCGGGTCTTGGACAAGCACCTTGGGCGACCTTCGCCCAGGCTTCTTGGGCGCGGGTGATGTGGCCGTCTCTTCGTCTGGGAAGAGCGAGGTCTGGCGCCCGCCCTTCCGAACCCCCTCGTCCCACGACGAGGCGAGGGCGGCCACGTCTTCCTTCCCGAAGAGCTGGCGAGCTCTCTCCTCCAATGAGAGCAGGCGGACGATTCCCTTGTCGGTCTCGATGAGCCTCCCCTCCCACGTGTCCAGGTGGATTCCGAGAGGCTGGGCGAACCTTCGAGCTACATCATACACCAGAGCGTAACCCGCGGTGGTGCCACTTGCAGCGGTGTCCTCCTCATCGGCCTCGGCTCCAGGGGCCACTGCATTCTTCGAGGGCTCACTCCCAGATTCGCCATTCGCTGTGCTCTGGAGTGTCCATAGGAAGAGGGCCGTAAGCCGAGCGTCCTCCTCAAGACTACCAGAGCCTGCCTTCCCTCCGCCCAAGACCTCCTCGAGCGCCAGCTTTCCGGCGACCTCCCAGACCTTTGCTAGGTAACCCTGGAGGTGTGGCTCGGACGCCTCGGGGTCCCCCCCCAAGGGAATCTCGCGGTCTTGGGCGTCAACCACCTTTGAGTATCTACTGTACACCTCCATGGCCGGGCCTACACAGGCGAACACCATGTCTGCCCCGCGAATGCCCTCCCTTCCAAGGCGGTCCATCCATGCCCGGACTCTCACCGGCAGTTCGCGCGCCACTTCCGCCCAGTCCCCGATGGGCGCGTGGTCGTTTCGGGGCCTACAAACCAAATGAATACTAGTTGCGAGAGCGGCAGAATTCTGCGAGCGGAGCCTTCCCGGCCGTTCCGTCGCGATTGGCCATGATGCCGTCACCACCCACCCCCCGCGCACGATTCCGGAGAGGAGTGCTTCCCACCCCTCTGTTGTCTTGTGCGCGAAGACCACACAACCGATTCCGTCCTCTTGCAGAACCCGTCTCCCCTCGGCGAACGCCTCCGCCATACCTTCTTCGAAGAACCGCGCATCCTTGGGTTTCCCGCTGACTGCTTTGGTTTCGTCTTGGACCAGCTCTCGGTCCTTTGGGGAGAGCTCATTCTTCCGATCAAACGGGTCCGTAACCAGCGACCCTTCAGGAAGGGCCCTCTTGAACCAGACCAAGAAGAAATCAGACAAATCAGAATACGGAATCGCATCGTAGTACGGCGGATCGGTGAACCAAACCGAGGCAGACGCATCCGGGAGGGGGGACCTCCTTGCATCTGCCAAGTGAACTTGACCCGGCCTTGAAACTGCTTTCACCTGGCGCTCTGCCACCGACACGAGGATCTCCAAGGCGCTTCCGAGAAGCCCCCTTTCCGAAGCCGCGAAAGAAGACTCGACGAAGTCCCACACAATCGGAAGCGCCTGACGACTAAACACGTGACCCACGGTTTCTCGACCGACGTCCCAGGCGACGAGGGATGCATCCTTGTCGGCGATCCGCCCGACTAAGAACGATGCCGCCTCTCTCACGGCCTTGTCCTGTTCCGTTGCCTTCTGCAGTTCCGCAATGATCGTGGCGAGTACAAGTTTCTGGCGCGCAGTGAACAGGTCAGACCACCGAGTGATGCCGTACCTTTGCACCCGAAAACCGAGCGTGCCCTGCGGTGGAAGAGGCTCGTCGGGGAGAAGTGGCATTCCCGTGGAAGTCTTCACACTACGGAGTCTCGCAACGTCCATCTGCGCACGCCAGACCGCGCGATAGTCTTCTTCAGTTGGAAGACGATAGGACCGGCCAGTCCTACTCGGCTTGTCCAAGACCACAGCCAGCAGGCGGGCCCCGCCACTACGCTGCCCGTTTCGGTCGAATCGGGGGTCTCCTCCCCCATGTTCCTGCGCAAGTTGCGCGCGAACACGTTCCGGCTCAAGGCTAACCCCGCAGGCCAGGCACGTTGCCTTCGCCCGATTCACAGAACCAAGTGGTACTTCCTCGTCGTTCCGGGGAGAGAAGAGTTCAAAGACGACTAGTGGCGGCTCTCCTTTTGGCCTCTCAATCCTGTATCTCAGCGCTTGCTTTCGCCCAGCCTTCTTGCATACCCAGAACGATCTGGCCAAGGGAATCTCTGCCCCACAGCCAGGCGACTCGCATAGAACGGAGCGTGCCCAGACGTACGCTGTCGGGACGCTCCCATCGGGGTCCGTAGGAAAGTACTTTGACAGAGCACCAATGACGCCTGTGCGTAGCCTCGGCGCGAAATCCCTCAGTCCTGATAAGAACGTCTCCCCACCTCGTGGGATGTCCTCCAGCAAGACCTTCTCAATCAAGGTTGCAACAGGATTCAGATCGCTCGCGAAGCAGTCTGTACCGATCCGGAGGGCCTCGAGCGGGATGCTGCCTCCTCCTGCAAATGGGTCGACAACTAGCGGTACCTCTGTCCGATATGCGGCCTTGATCAATGAATTCGCCGTGTGTGTGAATCCGCTGTCGTCACTCCGATCCCAAGAGGAGAAGTCTCCGATGAATCGCAAGAGCCTCTCCCGCAATGCAGCGTCTCCCGAATCTATCGGTTCAAGAGAGTTAGACAGAGCCTCCCTGGCGTGCGTCTTGAAGTCAGGCGGACACTTTGGGTCCTCAGGGTCAGGAAGGAGCAGGGCCAACAGCATCGCCCTGCACGCACCCAAAGGGCGGCGTGCCCACCACTGGTTAAGCATCGAGGGATGGCTTCCGAATACCTTCTTTTCCTCGGCACTGAAGACACTGACGGTAGCGATGGGAAAGTCAACCTCCGCCAAGCGCTTGCACTCCCTCGGGATGCCCGTCACGCCGGCGCCCCCTTGAACAAGTCCTTGGTGTTCGCCGTGTAGTGCTGAATCTTCTTGACCGCCTCCCACTTGTTGGCGGCTGGGTCCTTATGAGTGCGAAGCTCCGGGCCCCCCGATTTGCATCGTGTGGCGACGTAGAGCCAATAGCAATCCCTACGGTCCTGGGCGACGCGATGCTCGTTCGGGGTCAGGAGGACGGCACCTTCCTCCGCACTCATCCCCTTCACCTCGATCAACCGTAACTCCCCGCTTCCAGGATGGATGCTCCGAATGTCGTACCCGAGGTCAAGCGTGCTGACATCCTCTGGAGTTCGACCTTCAGTCTTCTCATGCTCCATCGCGAGGGCCATCGCGATGGCCTCCACCTCCTTGTCCTGCCGCAGGTGGCGAATCTCAGGATGATTCCTGTCAGGGTGCGGAAGAATCAGAACCGAGGTGAGCCTCTCCACCCCTTGGAGCGTGAGCTCCCTCTGGCGAGCGAGTTCCAATCGACGGCGGTCGCGCCGGTCCTCTAACTCCCGCATCCTCGTCATCGTTTGGGCGACCAGTCCGGCCGCACCTTCGACACCGCGGGCACGGTCCTCTTCGTACCGGCCAAGCTTCTCGTCCTCTTTGGAAATGAGCTCGGTGAGGGAAACCTCGATGTGATTTGCCACGCGATCCAGCTCGGCGACGCGCTCCTTCTGGACCTCCTCGCGGAACCCCTTCAACGCGCCCGCGTTCAGGAATGCAAGACCATATTCGCTTGACACGGCGACTGGTAGGGAAGCGGGCGCAGGGGCCGGCTGAAGGTTTCCCAAGGCGGTTGGCTCGCGTAGGACAGGGGCATTTCCTTCGGATAGCTCGACCGCGTAGAGCTTCTCGTGGATGGTTCGTCCCAGCCCGTCGACGACCCTAGCTCGGTAGAAGTCCAAGCGCGCAGGCCCTGAGTGTTCCAGTGAGTAGAAGCAAGCCCCTCTGCTCAGGTCCGCCTGAGTGGTTTCCCATGCATGGATTCGGAGAGCCTCGAATAAGGGGTGGCCCGGAGTGACCCATTCATCATGACGCTCGTCTGCTAGCTCACGGTCGGTTGTGAGACGCGAATAACGGTTGGCGAGTTCGCCGTACCTCCAGTGTTCCTGCAGGGGGTAACGACGCAACTCTGGGGGTGTCTGACCGGGCTCAAACGAGAATCGGTCAGAAGCGAGAGGCCTCAACGTCAGCCCGGCAAGCGGGGCCGCTTCGGCTAGGAACCGGGCCATACTCTCAGGTACCATCCTCCGCTCCTGGGCCTTGGCTCGTCTCTCGACCAGCATGGGGATGTTCAGGTTCCTCGTGGCGAGGCCTTCCAGGGCATTCTGACAGATGTCCCGGAAGCGTTGCTCGGTCGCAGGTTCGAGAATCATTGTCTCGACGTCGCCCTCGCCGAGCTTCCCCGCGTAGTAGTCCCGGAAGATGCGCTCGATGTACGATGCCGGGTAGACCTCTCCGACGACATTGAAGACCGAATCGTTGTCAAGCGCATCCCGGATCTCTCGCAGCTTCTCCAAAAGCCGCTGGAGCACCCGTCCCTCGATGGTGTTGGTGGCCACGAAATTGAAGATGAGACAGTCCTTGAGCTGC
>JAKBKR010000030.1 GCA_021832495.1 bacterium
ATAGAGGCGGTGTCCGCGTGCGGCAAACCGGGAATAGCTTGTAAGGAGCGCCCGGGTCGGGGGTTGCGCCGCCGCAAAGGCGAACACATGGGTGCGGTCCTCAAGCCGGCGGGAAAGGAGGTCGAGGGCGCCGGGTAGACTGAAGTGGCCGGCGCCTGCGTTGATGAGGGCCATTTCCTCCAAGACCCGGGCCACATTGCGGGGTCCCCGCTTCGGGGGAAGGTAGACCAGCGGGTCGGTAGGAAAGGCGAGAAGTCCGATGCGGTCCTCCCCATTCATGATGTAGCTCGTGAGCATCGTCGCCGCATCCACGGCGAGGTCCATGGCATCCTCCCCGAGTCGGCCCGCTCCCATGAACGAACCGGTGTCGAGCAGGATGAGGAAATCCTGACGCATTTCCTGCTCGAACTCCTTGACGAACAGGCGGCCCTTGGTCGAATGCTTCCAGGCGATGCTCCGGAAATCGTCCGAAGCATGGTACTCCCGGAGCGAGCGGAACTCGGTCCCGTAGCCGCGCTGTCGGAGCACCGTGGTACCCAGGTACTTCGTCCGAAGGCGCATGGCGAGGTGGCCGGAAGGCATGGAGGCGTTCGATGGCAGAACGGTCACTTCGTGACGACTGTCGAGCACGAGCGTACGGAACGCTAGCCCGAAGGCATCGTGGGCAAGGATGAACGTCGGGCCGAGCGTGTAGGCTCCGCGACGATAGGGCCGGAACCCATAGACGACCCTGAGGTCCTCCCCGGGGTTCCACCATGTGAGGATCCTCGGGGAGCCTGTGACCATTCGGAAGGTCTGAGGGTAAGAGTCCCATACCTCCGCGTAGAAGGCCGTGTGCCCCTCGTGAATGAGGCGAAGCCCCATCAGACCCAAGGCCTTGCGATTGACGCGTTTTGAGGCTTCGAAGCGTTCGAGTCGGAACCACTCCTTGGAAAACCCGCGGGTGGACCAAGCGAAGTTCAGGTATTCCGCGGCCACGAACGCGACGATGAGAAAGCCTGCGGCGAAGAGAAGCAGGTGCAGCGTATAGAAGGCCAGTCCGAAGGATATCAAACCCCCGGAGATCAGCCCGGTACCCCGTCCGGACAACGTGGCAAAGTTCGCCGACATTCCCTCGGCTCCGGTTCAGCGAGGGGTCGGTACTCGACTCACGATGCTGTTGATGACCCCGGCATACAGGGAGGAACTGTCCTTCATGGCGGCGGAACCCTCCTGCATGGCGAGCACCTCCGGCGACAAGGTGATCCGGTGGTTCAGGGCCGGGACCACCATCGATCGGACGTCGTCCGGGACCACATAGTCCCGACCTTCGAACAGCGCCAGGGCCTTCACGGCGTTCAGGAACTGCACGCCGGCTCTTGGGGAGGCTCCGATGAGGACCCGGGGATCGGCGCGCGTAGAGCGGATTATCCCGGCGAGGTAGGATATGACATCCGCATTCACGAAGACGGTTCGGCGCATCTCTTGCATCTGGTCGATGTCGGAGGATTCGACCACGCTTGTGGACGGTTCCAGCACGGTTTCCCCTGCGCGCTGGGAGAGGAGCTTCACCTCATCTTCCTCGGAAGGGTAGTCCACGATCAACCGGAAGAGGAACCGGTCGAGTTCCGCCTCCGGCAGCGGGTAGGTGCCCTCCTGCTCGACGGGGTTCTGCGTGGCAATGACAATGAACGGGGAAGGCAACGGGTAAGTGTGGCCCTCCATCGTCACTTGACGCTCTTGCATGGCTTCGAGGAGAGCGGATTGGACCTTCGGAGGGGCCCGGTTGATCTCATCGGCCAAGATCACATTGGCGAAGATAGGCCCCGGACGGAACTCGAAGCCCTGGGTCTTGGGGTTCAACACAATGACCCCCATGACATCGGCCGGTAGCATGTCCGGGGTGAACTGGATCCGCCGGAACTCGAGGTGCAGGGTTTTGGCGAAGGTTCGTACGAGGTAGGTCTTGGCCAGCCCGGGCACACCCTCGAGCAGCACGTGTCCGCCGGCGACCAATGCCACCGCCAAGGATTTCACAAGCCGATCCTGGCCGACGACGGCACCGCCGATGGCAAGCTGAAGAGAGTTGAGGGTACGGCGAGGATCCATCGACGGGGCGACGGCGTCCGGTACCCTCACAGGATTCCCCTTCACTCCCCCCACACCTCCGGGACCCGGAGTGCCATCTTTGACATAGCCTTTCCGAGCCGGGCTTCATAGGACCGGATCCGCCGTCCCCAGATCAGTTCCCCGGTCATGTCCCCCGGGGAGCGCCCATCGATACGCATGGCAAGATAGTAAAGCTCGAGGAGGTCCTTGTCGAGAGCGATCAGTTCCCGGTTCCCGGGAATCCCCAGTTTGGAGGCCTTGCCGCGTCTCCAAGGGATCTGGTACGGGTAATGTTTGAAGCGGCGATAAACCGCTTCAGACCAACGATGATAGACGTACTGGATGACCGAAGTTCGGGACCCGCTGGCGATCGACCAATACAGGAGGGACACCGGATCCGGTGAGGGATCCCTCCACACCGGCCGAGGGACCATGGTCGGTGGACTCACCTTGGGCATGACGAACCACCAAGCAAGACCTCCCACCACGAGGGCAACCAACGGAAGACCAAAACTGGTGGAAGTGAACAACGTCGTGAGGAATATGATCGGGTCCATGGGTTCGCAGCAGTTCTCTGGCTCACGGGGGGTGGTGGTAGGCGTCCTCGGCCCCGCCCACATAGAGGTTGGAGTTGGTCAACCGGCGTTCCCCGGGTAGGGGTGGACTTTCTCCCGAGGGGCGGGTGACATAGATCTGGGAATCTCGGAGCTTCACTCCAGACTTCGTGCGTCGTGCGCTGGTCTCCGGAGCGTTTGAGGAGACCTGCTGAGCGTAAAGCCGCCACATCGGTTCCGCAGAGTAGATGCTCTGGAGAAGGCTCACCACATCCCCTTCGTGACCCTTCCAACCCCCGGGTCGTCCGAACCGGACCGGCTCATAAAGCTCATAGAACTGTTCGAAGAGCGCCGGAAGATAGCCTCCCACGTTCTTCAACTCACGGAACAGGATGTCCTTGTTCGTGATGGTGGGGGGGAAGACGACCTTGTAGGCCCGCTGAAAATCATACAGGGCGGCCTGGAAACCATAGCGGACGGCCTCGCCATAATTGGCTCGCATGAGGCACTGTTTCACGGCGGTGATCACCGGGATCTCCACGGGACGTACCGTTTCCACGTAGACTTGGTTCTCTCCCGGTTTCTTCTTGAACAGGGTCATTCGGTATCCAATTGAGTATCTCCTCTACTCTCTTTGTAGAGCGTGTAGATTTAAAAGCCCAACTCCGTAGCACAGGCGAAGTGGATAGGCCTGTTCAACGTTGGGTTGATTGATGCTGGACCGGGAACTCGGTTCCGGGGCCGGAAGAGAATTCGGTCCTGCCCGACGGGGTTCGAAGACCGGGGTGGTGAGGGGCGTTGCAAGGAAGGCGGACCCGAACATCTCGCCCGAGGCGGTGTGAACAACCTTTTCTACGTTTCGAGCATGGAACATCTAAGGTGGGGCCCTGAAACCGACTACCGCAAGATGCACTGAGGTTCGGTTCGTGAGCGAAGAACCGGTCGTTGCCTCGGAACTGCCGTGGGATTCCGAGGTTGGGACCACCGTGCACCAATTGGGCCTTTCGATCCGAAGGGCGTTCGACCGGAGCTGGCCCCGGGGGGAAGCCGGCACCGTGCTCTTCTCGGGAGGTCTCGACTCCTCGCTCTTGGCCCATCTTGCCCTGGGAGCTGGGCGGGAGAACACATTGTTCACGATAGGTCTTCCGGGGAGCAAGGACTTTTATGCGGCGGCGAACTCCGCCATCCTCTTGGGTTCCCGGTTCGTCCCGAGGGCAGCGACCCGGACCGATCTGCTGGCCAGCGTCCAATACCTTCGGAAGAATCACCCCGAATTACGAGGAAACGATCTTTCCGTCCAAGTGGGCATGGACCTCGCCCTCGCACGCGCCCCCGGGAAGCTGATCGTCTGTGGCCAAGGTGCCGACGAGTTGTTTGTCGGATATCAACATACGTTCGATCTTTCCGGTGCCCAACTCGCCGAGCGAGGCGAGAGGGACCTACGCAAGCTCCAAGAGACCGACTGGCCCATCTCCATGGAGCTCGCTGTCCGTCACGGGAAATTGCTGGTGGCCCCCTTCTTGGACGGAGATTTTGTCGCCCGCGTTTCACGCATTCCCTGGGAGGTCAGAAAGGGTCCCGAACGAAAGAGCCTGTTGCGTCTTGTGGCCCGATCATTGATGCTTCCGGAAGAGATCGCGCGCCTTCCCAAACGCGCCTTTCAGTACGGCACCGGCATACACAAAGCGGTACAATCGCTCAGGGGAGCCTAGTTCTCGACTACGGTGCCCCGCTTTCCTTTGAGAGCTTGCGGGAGCCCATAAGCGTCGGTGATGATGGCCCGCTTCCCCCCATGGGAAAGGAACTGGAGTGCGGCCTCCACCTTCGGGCGCATGCTTCCTTCCCCGAATTCACCATGGGCGAGATGCCGGGACAGCTGGTCCGCACTCACGCGTCCCAGAGGTTCTTCGCGGGCCGAATGGAAGCCGATGAGGGCATGCGAGACGTCCGTCACGATCGCTAGCGTTTCGGCTCGGATGATAGACGCCAGCAAAGCCGCCGTACGATCCTTGTCGATCACCGCGTCGACCTCCTCGAGTGCACCGTTTCGTCGCCGTACAACAGGGACTCCTCCGCCCCCTCCGGCCACGAAGACGGTCGAGACGCCCATTCCGGCCGTGTACAGCCGTCTCAGTACGGGGCCCTCGATCACGTCTATGGGAATGGGAGAGGGGACCAAACGTCGCCAGCCGCCCCTGCGTACATCGTTCCCCATGACCCACCCATGCTGCTTCTTGAGTAACCGGGCCTCGTTCTCGGAATAGTACGGTCCCACCGGCTTAGAAGGGTGCCGGAAGGACGGGTCCCTCGAAGATACCAAGGACCGGGTGACAATCGGCACGACGGAATGGCCCAGGCCCTCCGCCTCGATCGCGGTTGTGAGGACCCCAGAGATCAGCAGCCCGATCCACCCCTCGGTCATCGCGCCTAGGGCGCTCATGGGAAGCGGGGAGACCTGCGACTTGGCGAGTTCCTGCTGTATCAGAAGCGAGCCGACCTGGGGACCGTTTCCGTGGGTCACGAGCAGTTCGTCCCCGCGGCCGAGTATCTCGGTAAGGGGTTTGGTCACGGACCGCATGTTCTGGACCGCTTCATCCCAGGTACCTTTCTCCCCGGCCTTGGACAGTGCGTTCCCTCCCAGAGCGACAACGATCCTTACCATGGACAGGGGGGTCACTACGGCGCCGGACTCTTAAGTGTAATGACAAGGTTCCGCCAAGGGGACGAGCAGGAGGTGCACCGAAAAGAGGTTACATTCCTTTTCCCCACCCAGCGTGTGCGTGTGGGACCAGTTCCCTCCTCCCAGCCCGGAACAAAGGAAGGGGCAAGGCAAGATGGGTAGAATCCGGGGGACTATTGGGGAGATCGAGCTGTCCGGAACTCGGCCCGCCAACGTGAGTTGGCAATTCCACGGAGCACCCAACGGGACGAAACTTATTATGCACCGGGGTTTGGGACCTACGGGAAGAACGTGTGTGCCGACGCTGCTCTCGAATACTCCGCCCTCCTCGATAGGGCCTTCTCCCAGTTGAAGACCGGAGGCGACAAAGGAGAGCGATTTGTCATCCCCCAAGCCGAGATCATGTATGACGGTCGCAACACCGTCATCCGCAACCTCAAAGAGATATCCGAACGTCTCCGCCGTGACCCGAGCCACGTCATGAACTACCTTTCCCGCGAGTTCGGGTGCCAAGGAGTCCTCGACGGCCCACGGGGAGTCCTCAAGAGCAAGGTCGCGGCGGACCAGGTCAACGGCAAGGTGAAGAACTATACCATGAAGTTCGTGATGTGCCTCGAGTGCAAGCGACCGGACACACATATCGACCGGGTCGGTCGTGTGCACATGCTGATCTGCGAGTCCTGTGGTGCGCAGCGGCCTGTCCCACAGTTGCGTTCCAAAGAGGCATGAGCTACCTCAAGGACTTGGGCCTCCCTACCATCTACGTCGGCGTTCAAGGGGTGGCCCTTGTTCTGGCGTTCCCGTTCATCCACGCAGGACTCCAGCAGGCAGCCACCCCGAACTCGCCGACGAGCATCATCCCCCTGCTCATAGCGATCATCGTAGCGCCCTTGCTGATCATCCTCTTCGCAAAGAAAGCTTCCAACTCCCTCGGCTCCATCCGCTTCCTCTTCACGGGGGTGATCTGCGTCTCGATCTTGATCACGCTCCAGCCGGCTATCGCCTTGTTGCTTCCCCTTCCCATCGGATTCTCGAGCGGACTCTCCTTCGACCCGTCCATCTATATTGCGCTCTTCGTTGCCTCGATGTGCTTCCTCGCCCTGCTTCTTGAGCCCCAATGGTATGTGGTCGATTCGGTGGGCTTCCTCGCCGGGGGAGCGCTCACTGCCCTCCTCGGGATATTCATCGGGATCCTTTGGGCACTCGTGTTCCTGTCGATCCTGATGGTGTACGATGCCATCGCGGTCTATTGGACGAAGCACATGATCTCCCTCGCCGATGTGGTGAGCGACATGAAGCTCCCCATCATGATGGTGATGCCGTCGGAGGCATCCTTCGACTACACGAGGGTCTCCCTGAAGGACCACCGGGACAAGGTCAAGGCGCGCCCGGAAGAGCGGGAGGCGCTCTTCATGGGGCTCGGCGACGCGGTCATTCCCGGTGTCCTAGTCGTGAGCAGCTACGTGTTCCTGCCGCAGACCCGACTCTTTGGTTGGCTCCCAGGAGGCCTGTTGACCGCGTTCTGTGTCATGGCCGGTTCCCTGGTGGGCTACATGGTCCTCATGCGTGCGGTCGCGAGTGGGAATCCTCAGGCCGGGCTCCCCTTTTTGAACGGTGGCGCTATCGCCGGATTCCTGCTGAGCTATCCCATCATCTTCCACTCCTTCTCCTACGGCATCACCTGGCCATAGACCGCACAGGGTTCGCTCCTCGGAAATGTTCCCGCGGGGCACTCAAGGGTGGGGGAGTACGGACTCGGGCACCATGGGGGGCGAGAACCGCTCGCCCATCCTACCCGTTCCATGACTTAACGACCGGATCTCGCCTTCGAGCCAGGTCCAGAACTGCTTCTCGAACTCGTGGGCCATGATCATACCGGCGCCGGCACCCCCGGCGGCGCCTACGGCACCGAGGAGGATGAATCCCTCCAGCGCCGGGATGGCCACATCTCTTCCCCACGCGCCCGTCCGCAAGGTCACGTCCAATCCCGACGAAGACTCCGTCAGGTCCACCTCGGCGTCCCGGACAGCTCCGATGACCGTGCGGAGGACCCCCCGCTTGAAACCACGGACCCGTTTGTACCTTGGATGGTCCTCTTCCAGTCGGACTTCCATCCCCCGTGAGGAGAGGTGTTCCATAATGGAATGGGTGAGGGAACCCAGGTCGACGTTCTCGATACGGACCCGTTCGTGCTTCATCGATGGTATGACCGGGTCGCTTCAGCGCCCCGTACTGCCAAAGCCGCCCTTCCGGTCTCCTTGGGTCACGACCCGTCCCCACCGGACGGTAGCGGGCGGGTTGTGCACCATCCGGACCTGGGCAATGCGGTCTCCGGCCTTGATCCGGAAGCTCTTCCCAAACAAGAGCGTCAAGGGAACCTTGACTTCGAGGGCATAGTCCCGGTCGATCGTCCCGGGGGCGTTCACCATGAGGACCCCCTGGCTGGAGAGTCCGCTCCGGGGTCGGACCTCGAGGAACGTTCCTTTGGGTGGGCGCATCTTCAACCCCGTGCGGACGAGCGTCACCTTACCGGGAACGAGCACCGTGTCTTCCGCGGCATGGAGGTCCAGGCAGGCGCTCTCCGTAGTGGCCCGGATCGGCTTGTTCGCCAACGGCGCATCGTCCACTTTTTCGATCAGGATCTCTCCCCCCCTCGCCATGGCGAAGCCGAGCGAAGGGAGGTTCAAAAGGATGGCGAACGGCCCTAGGAGCTTGGACCCTCGGGCGGACGTACTTATATCCGGCTCACCTGTTGGAGCCCGAGATGAACCGGAGTTGGAAAAACCTCGGAGAATTCCTCGGGTTCCTGGAAGGTAAGGGGGAACTTGTCCGTGTGCACAGGACGGTGGACCCACGGCTGGAAATGTCCGAACTGGCTCTTCGCGCCGTTCGCAACGGGGGACCGGCCCTCATGTTCGATCCGCCCAAGGGATCCTTGGGACCCGTGGTCATGAACCTCCTCGGGACCGAGCAACGCATTGCATGGGCCTTGGGAGGGGAGACCCTGAAAGAACCTCGAGAAAGGATAGAGGGACTGCTCCGGCTTAAACCACCGGGAGGTCTTGGGGAGATGCTTTCCGACCTTTCGGGGACCATCGAGAACCTGCAGAGCTTGAGAGCCCTCGGGCCCAAGCGGGTGAGCCGCGCTCCCTGCCAGGAGGTGATACGGGAGAACGGGGACTTGGACCCTTTGCCGATAATCACCTGCTGGCCAAAGGACGGCGGACCCACCATCACCCTTCCGCTCGTGATCACGAAGAATCCCGAGACCGGGCAGCAGAACGTCGGCATTTACCGTTTGCAACGCTATGGGAAGGAAACCTTGGGGATGCATTGGCAGATCCATCGGGTCGGCGCGGAGAACTATCGTCGTTATGCCCGCCGTGGGGAGGCCATGCCGGTCGCGGTGGTCGTGGGGGCCGACCCCACGACCGTCTTTTCCGGTCTCGCGCCAGTACCCGAGGGAATCAGCAAGTTCGCCTTCGCCGGCCTCCTGCGCGGGAAGCCGGTCGAACTGGTACCTTGTCGTACCGTAGACCTTGAGGTCCCTGCCGAAGCCGAGTTCGTGCTGGAGGGCACGGTGCATCCAGGGGAGCTCCATGTGGAGGGCCCCTTCGGAGACCACACGGGGTACTATTCGCTCCCGGAAGAGTTCCCTGTGATGCACGTGGGTTGCATCACGCATCGGGAGAACCCGGTCTACCTTACCACGGTGACCGGGAAGCCTCCGACAGAAGATGCCGTCCTCGGAATGGCCGTAGGGGACCTTTTCCTCCCGGTCATTCGTATGGTGCTCCCAGAAGTGGTCGACCTGTTCCTCCCCATGGAGGGGCTATTCATCAATGTGGGCATCGTCTCCATACGAAAGAGCTTCCCACAGCACGCCCGAAAGGTCATGCACGCCCTTTGGGGCCTCGGGCAACTGATGTTTGTCCGATACCTTATCGTCGTAGACCACGATGTGAATCCCCGCAACCTCCGGGAGGTGCTCTACCGGGTGGGACTCCAGGCCGATCCCCGGGAGGATGTGACGATAACGGACGGACCCGTCGACCAACTCTCGATATCAAACCGCTTGGAGAATGTGGGGGGAAAGATGGGGATCGACGCCACGAAGAAAGGGCCGGAGGATGGATACCCTCGTCCCTGGCCGGAGGAGGCAACCATGGATGCGGCCGTACTCCGGCGGGTCGATGGGATCCTCAATGAACTTCCCGAACTCCGGAAGGCCCTCACCCCGCGCGCATGAAACGCGAGCTGAACCAGCTCTTACTCCCCCAGCAATTGGGGTTGAATCTCTTCCTGGCCTTGGGATTCATCGGAGGTGCCACGGGGTGGCGCATCTCAGTCTGGACGGGTCTTTGGATCGTCGTAGGGTTCGTCGCCTTCCGGAACGCTGGGCATGCCTTCAACCAGATCGTCGACCTTCGCTACGATGCGCAGAATCCGCGGACCCGGGACCGGCCCCTAGTCACGGGACGATTGAGCATCGGAGCAGCAAAGCTCGTTGTCTTAGCGAACATTGTCATCCTTTTCGTGGCGGCCTACCTACTGAATTTTCTCGTCCTTCTTCTCGCTCCCGTGGCGCTCGCGCTTGTGTTAGGCTATTCCTACACCAAAAGGTACACCGCCTGGACCACGGTCCTCCTCGGGATGGTCGAGGCGATGATACCTGTGGGCATCTATCTCGCCACCCAGCAGGCGCTCAACCTTCCTGCCCTCGTCGGTGGATTCGCAGTGCTCAGTTTCGGAACCGGATTCGAGACGGTCCACAGCCTCGGGGACATTGCATCGGACCGGGAACTGGGCCTCCACTCGATCCCGACGTTCTTGGGGCGCGAAGGGGGAATCGCAGCGGCAGCGGCGTTCTTCTCGGTTTCCCTGGGGCTCTTCGGAATCTACGGAGCGGTTCTGGGCCTTGGAGGTCTCTATCTGGTGGGACTGATCGGTATGGGGGCGGCCTTGGCATGGGAGATACGGGCCTTGTCGAAGAAGGGTCTCCCGATTTCCAAGGTGTTCTGGGCGAACTTCGCCTTCGGCATGTTCTTCCTCCTTGGGATTCTCTTCGGTCAGGTACATCTCCCGGGATGGCCGGCTCCCTGAGCCCACCTCATCGACAAACGACCCTCCAGAGAAGGCAAGCTTTCGAGACAGAGACGCAAGCCCACCGTGCCGTTCTGCGTTTACTTAAGGGACCACCGTGCCCTGCAAACCACACCGTCCCGGGAGGAAGACTTTCTTTGACGCGCCCGTACCATCGCCAACGGAGTGCCCCGATCTGTTCGATAGGACCACGGTCCAACTCTGGGGACATGGCCTACGTACCTGGATCCTTTGACAGTCGAGGCGTTCGCCCTATGCCCTCTTCGGATGTCCCACAGCTTCCGCCGGATTCGATAACGATGGTTTTTCAGGGGACTATCGGAGGAAGCATCGGACTTGCCAACCACCGGTCGTACGCCGAACGGATAGTATAAAGCCCGTAGGCGAGAACCGCGTATCCGGCCACCACGACCAATCCAAGGATCGCGCTCACCACAGTGGAGAATGCTGCAATGCCCACCAGCACCGCCCCGACAATCATCAACATGCGGCCTTGGTCGAGGGCTTGCTTTTCGGCCGGGCCTGCCAGGGGATAGAGTGCACCCCGCAGGCTCGCCGAAGCGAAGTAATAGATCAGGAACTCGACGACGGCGACGAGGACGTCAAACACAAGGACCACCTCGGTCAACTCGACGGCGAACGAGGACAATGATGACGGGGTCTGAGAGAACGCTATCGAAATGGCGATGAAGAACACAGTGACGGCGGCAGCGATCGAAACGACGATCGATACGATGAACGTGTAGACCGTGTAGTCATAATCGCGGAGAGCTCGGCGCGCCCCATCCTCAAACTGAGGTCCGAACTCCAAGATTGCCATAGGAAGAGCCTTGATGCCCTCTCTCCATCGGAGCCACGCCACTATGGTCAGGATGAAACTTGCCAAACCGACGGCCACCAACAGGATCACCGGCCCCACGAGACCAAGCGTTCCCGGGTACGACACGCTTGGCGTACATACGGTAGAGTTGTTGTTAGTTCCGAGGGTCGAGCAATTGGAGGAAGGGGTGGGGGAGAGTAGGGAGGCACCATGGGAAGCCTCGACCGCGATAACAACCCCACTGATCACCCCGATGACCAGCCCAAGAACGACCACGATCAGGTACAATGAGATCCCTTTTCGAAG
>JAKBKR010000031.1 GCA_021832495.1 bacterium
AGAGACCGGAGGGTAGCTATGTCCGCGGGAGGGCGCTCCAGGCGCACGTGGTTGAAGTGGACATGCATGAGGGTTGTCGGAACGACCATCGCGGCTGTCGTGATCGGGAGCCCCGGCAGGACCGTTTGAACATCGGGGCCGTGATGAGAGGGCAGCTTGAGGGTGGGGAGAATGCCATTGATCGGCCCCTTCTTCGATTCTCGGGGGTCGGCCGCACGGCGTACCAAGGTGCAGTCCCACTCGGCCACCCCGAAATTCCGATGGAGAAGGGCGGCCGCACGGGCGAGGCCCGTGGTGTTGCAGGACACCACCCGGATGTGTCGGGCGCCGACGCACTCCGCATAGTTGGCGAGGGCATTGAACGAATGTTCTGCCACGGTCGCCTTCTCTCCCCCTTGCCATATAGCCCGAACTCCAAGGCGATCGTAGAGCTCCCGGTTGGCGGTCCCGACCTTCTCGGGGGTACAGTCCACGACCACGTCTGCGGCACGAATCAAATCCTCCAAAGTGCCCGAGACCGAGATGCCCTGAGATTCGAACTCGGAACGCGAGCCCTGGCCAGCGACGTACAACGCGTACCCTCTATCCACCGCTTGTCGCGCTTCGAAAGTGGGCCGAGTCTTTGCCACTCCGACAAGCTGCATGTCCTTCTGCCGGACCACCGCGTCCGCCACCCGCTTGCCGATCGTGCCGTATCCATTGATGGCCACCTTGATCGTCAACACTGTCACCCGACCAGTTCACGCCCCGGGGCGAATAAGCATTTGCCACTTTGTGAAGCTAAGCTTATGGTGCAATTCGGGCCCCAACAGCCAGTAACGCACAGCGGTACACCTTTGGTAACACAGGACCCAAGTCCATCGATGAACCTCGCTAAGGCTCCGCGGAGCCACGGAAGCTTACCGGAAGAATGAAACACCGAGGGTATCATGGAGAATCTGTTGTGCCTTGCTCAATGGAAACGAAGTAGGAGGTCAAACCGAAGATGTTTGGTTACATATGTCGCACACCGATCCCACCACTGGTGCTGGGTGGTGACGGACGGAATCTTTAGTGGCTTAGGGGATCCGTTCTGTCACTAGAAGGAAACCACCGGAACGAGAAACCTCAAGTCCGAGGGTGCCTCGACCTATCGATGAGGGGTGCGCTCTATCTCACCGACGCCTACCGCAAGGAATTCGACTCCACCGTGACGGTTTCGTTCGCCGATGGCATCGTACTTGAAGAAACCGTGTTCTACCCGGCGGGAGGGGGACAACCATCGGACCAAGGGGAGATCGTATCCGAACTTGGGGACCGCTGGAAGGTCATCTCCGTTGAAAAGTCCGGGAACGAAATCCTTCACAAGGTGGAAGGCGTCCCACCTACCGTTGGCACGAAGGTTCACGGCACCCTGGACTGGAACCTGCGGTACGCCCACATGCGCTATCATACGTGCCTTCACCTCCTGAGCGGAGTGGTCTTCCACAAGTATGGAAGCGCCATTACCGGGAATCAGATCTATGCGGACCGGGCTCGAATGGACCTCACGCTGAACGAATTCACCCCGACCTTTGCCCAAGACATCATCCGGGAAGTCAACGAGGTCGCAGGACGCCACCTTCCCGTATCGGTCCGGTTCCTGAGCCGGGAGGTGGCGGACCGCGACCCGGCCCTTGTGCGCGTCGCGCGCAATATCATGCCGGATGTGAAAGAGGTGCGGCTCATAGACATCGAGGGATTCGATGTCCAGGCGGATGGAGGGACCCATGTTGCCAACACACGCGAAGTGGGAAAAATCCAGTTATTGAAGACGGAGAACAAGGGCGCTCGGAATAAACGCCTCTACGTCACACTGACCTGAACGAAGTACCGTAGGCCTGACGCCGTCCAACAACCCACCGGGTTTCCCGTCCGCCATTCGTTTTCCCCCGCGGGAGCAGATAAGGCCGGTCCCAAGTCGCACGAGAGACTATACCGCCTCTCCGACCTCCTTGAGCTCCGCCAAGCGAGCAAAGTACGGAGCGAAGGTCCGGTAGGCCATATGCGACCACTTTGCGAATGGGACTTCGAGAACGAGAAGGGAGGTCACGAGCATGAGGTGGACACTATAGATGATATACGTGTCCCAAGGGAGGAGAGCGTAGCGGAAGATCACGATGAGGACTCCTGTCACTCCCGTGGCGAGGAGCATGAGGAGGAACATCCAATCCGTGGCGTGGGAGTACTTGTACATGTTCTTGGTCTTCTTGATCCGCCCGTAGAGTGGGGCCGATAGACCGAAGAAGAAGAGCCCAGCCGCCACATACTGGATGAGCATGATCGGGCTCCAGAGCGGATAGAACTGATCCGTCTGCCATTCGTACATGAGGAAGACAGCAAGTACGAACAGAAGCGCGTACCCGGCGAACCGGGTCCAGTGGGAAAACCAGTCCCGGTTGTCCCCGGGCGTGCAGGACCGGATCTTGTACTGGGTGAGGAAGTTGATCGGAAGCTGGATGAAGAGTTCCTTGAGGTACGTGGTAAAGGCGATCTCCTTTCCCGTCTTAGTGTAGACGGTGTAATAGTACATTCGGAACACGTTGACCAAGAGGAACGCGCTCAAGACCCCGAGGATGACGATATCTCCCGTTTCGACGATATCCACGGGAGCGAACGTGGCCAGGGCGACCGTCGAAGTCACGATCGGGCCGTGCAGGAGATAGATGAAGAGCGCCGCGATGAACGAGAGAAGGGCAATGCCGATCCAGTCGGCTACGTGGGACCGATAGAGCGCCTTGGAGATTCCCGTGAAGTCGTACTTGGTCGTGAGCCACCGACGAGTGGCCATCATGAACCCGGCGGGATCGGCCTTGCGCGGGCAACTGTCCGTGCACTCCCCGCAATAATAGCATAGCCAAGGATCCGCGCTCTGGAGAAGCTTGTCCTCGAGGCCAAGCTGGACGTAAGTGATGAGCTTTCGGGGGAAGATCGTCTTTCCATCGGAGAGAGGGCAAACCGACGTGCAGGTTCCGCAACTGTAACAGGCGCTCACATCGAAGGCACCCAACCCTTGGATCTCCTTCATGAGACCAGGATTGGAGCGGTGGATGGTTGGGGTGACTGCCGCCATTTCAGCCTCCCTTCGTCTTCAGAGCGTAGAGGAAGTATCCGTCCTCCGTTTTCCCCGTGGTCGCCACGAGATCGTACTTGTAATAGGTCATGAGATACCAAAGGATGGTCTTGGCCATGATCCCGGACGCCTGCGCGATCTGAGGGATGGTCTTCGGTCCCGACTTGAGCGCGGCGGTGACCTTGGCGCTCACCCCGAGCTGCACCTTCCGTAGGTCGGTGAGCTCTTTTGAGGCTTTGGCCCCCGTCCGTTCCCGGTACGCCCGGCTCGTGAACTTGCTTTTCGTGGACATAGTTCCTCCCGATCACCTTGCCAAGGCCTCGATCATGTCCCGGACCTCGGGATTCGTGAGACCGGCCAGTTGGATCGCTTCAGTGGGGCAGACGGCGACACACGCACCGCATCCCTTGCAGACCGCGCTGTTGACCCAAGCGCGTTTCCCTATCCCCTCGTACTCATGCATCTCGATCGCCCCGAAAGGGCACTCCCGCAGGCAGCCCCCTGAGGCCTCGCACACGCTCGTATCCACGGAGGCTACGAAGGGCTCGAGCTCGAGGGTGGTCTTGAGCGCAAAGGTGGATGCCTTCGCAGCCGCGGCGGAGCCCGAGAGGAGCGTCTCCTTGATGTCCTTCGGGAATTGTGCCGTCCCGGCGATGAGGAGCCCGGTCACGTTGGTCTCGACCGGGCGGAGCTTTTGGTGGACCTCCTTGTAGAACCCGTCCGGACCGATGGGAAGCGAGAAGAGGTCGTTCAGGGCCTGGTTGTCCCGGGGGACCATCCCGGTCACGAGCACCACGAGGTCGACCGGGAACGCTACGCTATCATGCTCCAGTATTGAGGCCTGGACGGTCACGAGCGCGTGTCCATCCTCAGTGGTGACCCGCGGAGGATTATCCTCACTGTACCGGACAAAGATGCTCCCTTGCTTTGCGGCTTGTTCATACATGAGCTCATTCCGGCCATAGGTGCGCATGTCCCGGTAGAAGTGATAGGCGCGTATCTCCGGGAAGCGCTCATGAACGTGAAGATCGTTGTTCACCGTGGCATTGCAACAGAACCGGGAACAGTACTCGTGGACTGGCCCACCCCCGTCCCCCTCGGCCCTTTTCTGCCGGCTACCCACACAATAGATGTACGCCAGGCTACGGACCTTCCTGCCGAGGTAAGTGAGCTCGGGTCCCTTCTCGGTTGCGAGCAACCGCTCGAACTGGGGAAGGGTCACTACGTTCGGGACGGCACCGTAACCGAATTCTCCCTGAGGGGGGGTGTACGGGTCGAAGCCGGTCGCCACGATGATGCTCCCGACCTTCAGCGTGAGGACCTCGGCGCGTTGAGAAAAGTCAACGGCTCCCCCCAAGATCGACGGGCACTTGCCGCACCGCGTGCAGTGGTCGAGATCGATGACAGGGAGGTTGGGTACCACCGGTGCGCGGGGCTGGTAGATTGCCTTGCGCGCCGTGCGCCCGTACTCGAACTCGTCAGGGACGGAAACCGGACAGGCGGCGATCGCGTCGTTGAAGTGGGCGCTCGGTCCGACGACGACGCGGGGGGCGATGTGCACGCGGATCTCGAAGTTCCCGACATATCCGCTCTGGCTCTCCACGGTCGCATTCGTGAAGACCGTCACATTCGGCTTACGTAGCAGCTGGCCCACGAGGTCCCGCACAATGGCATCCCCCCTCGTCCCCGTCGGGTAGGTCCCTCCCACTTGGGCGGAGTGTCCCCCAAGGTAGGGAAGGCGTTCGATCAGGTAGACCTGCACGCCCATGGAAGCAAGGTCGAGGGCCGACCGGAGGCCCGTGATCCCTGCCCCGATGACCAGGACGCTCTGGGTCGAGCCGGAGGTGAGGGCCTCCATGGGGGTGGCGTCGCGCATGTACGCGATGGCCGACCGGGCCTGGGCAAGGGCTTTCGCCGTCGCACCGGCGGGATCGTCACCGTGGGGCCAGGAGGACTGCTCGCGGATGTTGGCATGAAAGCTCAAGTACTGGTTGAGACCGGCCCGTTGGGCGACCCCACGGAACGTGGCTTCGTGGAGCTTCGGCGAGCAGGCACAGGTGACGAGACGATTCAGGTTCAGGTTTTTGATGTCCTCGATCATCTCGTTCTGGGAGGCGTCCGAACAGTCGAAAAGGATGTGCTTGGAGACCACCACATCGGCCTCTCCCTTCAGGGCCTCTGCCACCTTCGCCACATCGACGGTATCGGAAATGTTTCCGCCGCAATGGCAGACGTAGACCCCGATCCGGGGTTTCTCACCCGGCTTGTCCAGAACGATCTCGGCCATCTCACTTCGCCTCCACAGGCACTTCCCGGTGGAGACCGGAGGCTTCACCGTTCGACTCCTGTCGTGTCTGCTCCGGTACGACTCCCGAGGGCGCGAGCCCGCGCATTTGCGTCAGGTATGCGATGCACTGGGAGACCGCCGAGGAGGCCTCGGCAATCGAGTCAGGGATATCCTTGGGACCCGACGCACAGCCAGCCACGAAGACTCCGTCGATACTGGTCATGCTGGGGCTCTGGGTCTCGTTTCGCATCTTGATCCAGCCCATCTCGTCGAGCTCCAGCGTTTCGTTCGTGAATATCGTGGCGATGCCGGGGTTGGGGAGGAGGCCGATCGACAGGACCACGAGATCGTGGTCGCTCTTGACGAGCACCCCACGTCCTTCGGTGTCCTCGTGGTAGACTCGGAGGTCGTTCCCAGACGTCTCCTCGATCTTGGCGACCCGACCCCGGACGAACTTGACCCCCATCGCCTTCGTCTGCTGATAGAACTCCTCGAACCCCTTCCCGTAGGCGCGAATGTCCATGTAATAGAGCGTGATGTCCGCCGTGGGAAGTATCCCCATCAGAAGCTGGGCCTGTTTCATCGAGTACATGCAACAGACCTGGGAACACCGGGGGTTTCCGACGGTCAGGTCGCGCGAACCCGTACAGAGCGCGTACGCGATGTTCGCTGGCTCCTTTCCATCCGAAAGGCGCATGACGGAGTTGTATGGGCGAGTGGGCCCGACCAGGCGATCCATCTGCATCGCCGTCACGACGTTCGGGTACTCTCCGTAGTGGTAGGCCGTCTTCTTCTCCGCTGGAAATAGGTTGAACCCGGTCGATAAGAGGACGGCCCCTACGCGGACCTCCCGGACCTTCTCCACTTGCAGAAAATCGATCGCATCCGCCGGACATGCCCGCTCGCACGCCATGCAGTAGATGCAGTTCTTCATGTCGAGGACGGCCTTCTTGGGGACCCCGGTGTCGAAGGGAATGTAGATGGATTTCCTCCCGCGGAGTCCGAAGTCGTTCTCCTTGGGCACGATGATGGGGCAGGCCTTCTCGCAATCCCCGCAGCCGGTGCAAGTGGCCATGTCCACATACCGGGGTTTTTCCCGTAACCGGACAAGGAAGCTTCCGTCCGGTTCACGACGGATCGCCTCCACCTCGGTGTAAGTGCGCATGTCGATGTTCGGATGATGGGACACGCGCGAGGTCTTGGTCCCCGAAATGCAACTGGCGCAATCGAGCGTCGGGAAGACCTTGCTCAGGAGCAGGACCTTCCCGCCGATCGTCGGCTCCCGCTCCACGAGCAAGGTCTTGAACCCGGCATCCCCGAGTGTGATCGAGGCCTCCATGCCAGCGATCCCGGCACCGACGACCAGGACATCATATCGTTCCGGAGGGGGACTGCTCGGCGTCCCATCCGTCATGTTGTCGCCTCTCTCCCGTTCCCACGGACCGGGCCCATCCGCTTCGCCGCGTCATACAGAGTCTTCACATTCTTCGCGAAGGCGTCCGAGCACACGGAACAGATGCCTGCCATGCGAAGTCTCCCTTCCTCGATCCCATGTTCTTTCAGCAACGCATAGGCTCGCTGCATCCGGAGGGCCGTTCGGTCCGAGCAGTCCCGCAGGAAGGGGCAGTCCCCCCCATCCGCCGCCACGAACACTCCGCTGAACCCATGGGTCAGGGCATGCAGAATGAACTCCGGACGCACCATCGAAGAACAGGGAAAGCGGAGCATGCGTGTGGAGGAAGGGTAGTGGACATGGGCTGATCCCGCGTAATCGATACCGGGGTCCGAGATGAGATTCGTCGAGATGACGAGGATCTTGGGCTCGAAGTCGGACGGTGCGGGCATGTGCTTCCCTCCGTGTAGGATCTCGGGTTCAAACTCGCCGATGCGAAATACCGCGGGATATCGTAGTCCCTATTTCACCCGCTTGACGAAGAGCCGGTCGTACCCGCTCTCCGTAACGAAGCCAAGGAACTCTTGGCCGACCTTCTTGGCCCAAGCCGGTATGTCCTGCCGGCTGCCCTCGTCGGACGAGAGCGTCTCCAGCACCCCTCCGACCGGCACGGCGGTCATCGCCTTCTTCGTCTCGAGGAGCGGTCCGGGGCATGACGTCCCACGGGCATCGACCACCTTGAGGGCCTTGATCTCCCGCAGCTCGGATTCCTGCATGTTCCCTTGCCTCCGCCTTTAGATGAAGAGCGTCATCTTGGCGTCCGAAGCCATACCGATGAAGGATCCGACCCCGATGACATCGTCCACGAGGTCGACGAAGTCCGCCTTCTTCCATTCCATGACGTCCATCGTCATGGAGCAGGCGTGGATCTTCACGTTCCCCATGCCCTTGGCCTTCTTCAGGGTGTCATACCAACTGGGGATGTTCTTCTTCTGCATCGCCTTCAGGAACATCGGGGCCATGTCCTTGAAGTCCTTGCTCATCCGCATGTCCTTTCCGGCCATGTCCTTGTGGAAGGCCGCCAGGCCCCAGAACGATAGGAAAATGTCCACATCCATATCCATCGCGATCGCCCCCGAAGTGATTATCCCCGCAGCCAGGATCTTGTCGACGGTCCCCGAAAAAAGCACGATGGCCATTTTTTCTGTCATCTTCGATTCCTCCGGCGGGAATATTCTGACTCACGTATTTAATCCGCTTGCCAATTTCCAAAAGTAGGAAACAACTTCGAAGCATTATACCTAGGTGCGGAATAAATCAAGGGATGAGAGGGGACATGAGAGCAGTTCGGCAGGGTGGGACGGACACGGACCTGCGCATTGATCGGATGCATGCGGAGTTTTGCAAAGCGGCGGCCAATCCGGTCCGTCTGCGAATACTCACGGTCCTTGCCCAAACCCCGCGCTCGGTAGGATCCCTAGCGAAGGCGCTCGGACTCTCCATGCCCACAGTCTCGAAGAACCTGAAGGTGCTTCGGGAACAGGACGTGGTATCGGGCAAGCGCCAGGGGAACGTCATCCTCTATAGGATCGAGGACAGGGAATTCCTCCGCGCCGTCGCTCTCATCAGAAAATCCCTCCTCCACCGTCTTCGGACCAAAGGGAAGCTTCTCACCAGTTCCGGGACCCACGGCTGAAGGAGGAAACCGATGGACGCTACGACAATGAACTGGAAGGGAGTCTTGGGTCGACAGTACTCCCCGAGCCTCCTCTGGGCGTACTTCCGGATGTCCAAACCCGTGGTTTGGGGCGTGCTCGTGGTCACCGCGATCCTCGGTTACCTCATCGCGGCGCTCCTGGCGGGCCAGTTCTCCGCGACCGAGTTCGTCCTGATGACCGTGGCCCTCGCCGCCGGGACCGCGGGGTGCGAATCTGTGACCAATTACATCGACCTTCCCTTGGATTCTGTGATGGCGCGCACATTCTCCCGCCCGCTCCCCACCGGGGAAGTGCAGGGTACTTCGGCTCTCGCCCTAGGCGCAATCCTTCTTGGGGTTGCGCTGGCGTTGAGCGCCTTTCTGGGGCTCCTCTTCGTCGGGCTCATGGCGTTCGGGATCCTCGACAACATCCTTATCTACAGCTATTGGCTCAAACGTCGGAGCTCACAGAGCATTCTCTGGGGAGGATTCTCAGGAGCGGTCCCCATCCTGTTCGGCGCATTGGCGGCAAACCCGGCCGGTTGGGTGCTCGGACTTGCGCTCTTCGCCTTCGTCTACCTCTGGACCCCACCCCACATCTGGGCCATCGCCGCGGAGTATCGTGAGGACTACGCTCGGGCTGGAGTCCCCATGCTCCCGGTCGTCACGGAAAGACCGGTCTGGGGCTCGGCCACCGCCGTCTTCACCGGAGCGCTCATCCTCGATTCGGGGATCATACTATACTTGGCCCGATGGGCGTGGGTGCCCCTCTTCCTCCTCGCGGTCCTCGGGGCGGCGCTCATCACCCTCCTCGCCGGATTCCTACGGGACCCCGACTTCAGGGCGAAGCCCCTGTTCCACTACCTGAACCTCTACCTGATCGGAGGACTTGCGGTCGTCCTGTTCGCTGCGTGGGCCCCGGCTCCGTGGTGGTAAGGAGGGGTCCTAGGCAGTTGACCAGGCACAGACTTGTCCTTTCAGAAACCCCTTTATCCTCCGCCCCCTCGAGCCGGACATGGACGAGCTCCAGAAGAAGCAGGCACTCCGGATGATCAATTATGGGCTCTACGTGATGACCGTGGGCCACGGAAAGGACCTTGCAGCCGGTACGGTGAACTGGGTTTCTCAGTGCTCCTTCAAACCCCCCCTAGTCATGGTGGGTGTCAAGGCGGAGAGCAATCTCCATGCTCTCCTAGAAAAGTCCCGCCACTTCGCCATCAATGTGCTGGGGAGCGACCAGAAGTCCATCGCCAACGACTTCTTCGCCCCCACACAGGTCGCAGAGGGAAGGCTCAACGGGCAGCCATACGCCGAGGGGTCCACGGGGTCCCCCCTCCTGACGGAGACCCCGGCCTCGTTCGAGTGTAAGGTCATCGAGATCTTGAAACGCGGCGACCACAGCGTGGTCATCGGCGAGGTGGTTAACGCCGAGGTCCGGCGCTCGGCGGAACCCCTATTCATGCGTTCGACCGGTTGGTTCTACGGAGGTTGAGCATGGACTTCGGCTTTTCGGACGAAGAAGCGAGCATCCAAGCCTCCGTCCGTCGATTCGGGAATGAGTTCCTCCGCCCTCGGGAGCGGATGATCGACGAGGGCGATCAGATACCCCGGGACGTGGCCTCTGAGATGGGGCGCATCGGGATCCTCGCCATGCCCGTACCGGAAGCCTATGGAGGCATGGGGGCGTCCGCTGCTCAGACCGAACTCGTGGCCGAGGAGATCGGACGGGCCGACACCTCCATGGCCACCGCGGTCTTCTTCCTCCTTGAGGCAGGCTGGGGCTATCTGCTTTCCAAGTATGGCACGGAAGCGGCGCGGAAGGAGGTGCTCCCTCCCGTCACTCGGGGGGAACATTTCCTCGGGATCGCCAGCACCGAGCCGGGCGGGGGAAGCGATATCGCCGGTGAACAGACACTCTCTTGGCGAGACGGGGATGACTTCGTCCTCCAAGGAGAAAAGGCGTTCATCTCGGGAGTGATCGAGGCCCGGGACTGGGGCGGCGGACATCTGACCATCACGAGACAACGGGATGGGAAGGGGATGAACCTCCTCTACGTCCCCACGCGGACCCAAGGGGTGACGGTCGGTCGGTTCAAGAACATGGGCCGAATGGGAATCTCCACCGGGTCGCTCACGTACGATGAGGCCCGGGTGCCCGCGCGATATCTGATCGGGACCGAAGGCCGCGGGCTGCCGATGTCCCTGGAGGGGTTCACCGTCGCACGGACCTTTGTCGCCGCCGCGTGCGTGGGGGCTGCGGAACGGGCCCTCGAGATCGGCAAAGAGTACGTGAAAGTGCGACAAGTGTTCGGAAAGCCACTCGGGAAGTACGAGGGCATCCAGTTCGAACTGGCAGACCTTCACGCCGAAATAGAGGCAGTAAAGTGGCAATGCCGCAAGGCAGCTTGGCTCGTGGACCAACGCCTCTTTTCCGGGAAGTCCTCTCACGACTCCGAGGTCGATCTGGCCGTGGCGGCCGTCAAGCTCATGGCGCCTGAACTCGCCTTCGACACTTTCAAGAAGGTGATGATGTGGCACGGAGCGTCGGGATACACCAAGGACGTCGGCCTCGAGATGGGGCTGCGCGGGGTCACGAGCTACCTTGTCGGCGCCGAGGGGGGACTCAACGTGATGCGACTCATCATGGCCCGTGAGCTCCTAGGAAAAGAGTTCCTGCCGTATCGCTAGCGCGGAACGTCACCCTACGGACCGCGCTCGGCCTTCTCCGTGGGAAGCCTCGGGTATCCCCGGCTTCGTTTCCGTCCGCTGCTCGACGAGGACGGTTCCGGGGCAGATACCTCGGTCCACGTTCTTGTGGCGATTCCCTGAAAGAGTGTGCCCGGCAAATAGCATACTCAGGGTGACAGGGAGCCTCCCTTGAGCTTGCTTCCAATGGAACAGAGAAGGGAAGAACTGGGACCGACGGCGTTTGGTTGTGAGCGCCACACGCCGCG
>JAKBKR010000032.1 GCA_021832495.1 bacterium
AGGAAGGGGTGGGGGAGAGTAGGGAGGCACCATGGGAAGCCTCGACCGCGATAACAACCCCACTGATCACCCCGATGACCAGCCCAAGAACGACCACGATCAGGTACAATGAGATCCCTTTTCGAATGTTGGAGATCGATGTCCGAGTCATCCCCTTGGGGAAGGGTGCCGCTCCCGGGGGCGCAGCGTACCAAGAAGGAGAGTACCCTGAGGGAGGTGGTGGAAGAGGCGAGGGTGGCGGCGGTGGAACATAACGGTCCTGGGGCAAAGATGCGACCGCAAAGTCTCCAACTCCGGAGTTATCTGGTTGCGGCATCTGTGGGCAGATTATGGCCCCGTGTTTATGAGTTTATCTTGGAAAGTGCTCGCCGTGAAGCAAGTTATAAAGGATGGTGCTCAGTGCGTTAGAGAGGGGGAGCCATGGAGCGGTTTGACGTCGTCGTCGTAGGGGCGGGCCCTGCCGGAAGTTCTGCGGCGCTCTTTGCCGCGCAGGGTGGGGCCCGGACCCTCCTCGTGGACAAGCGCCCCGAGATTGGTTACCCCGTGCAGTGTGGCGAGTTCTTACCGACACTGGAAGAGCTCGTGGGGATCTTCCCGCACCATGAAGGGTTCTCGGACGTCTTCCAAATCCCCGAAGAAACCATCCTCTCGAGAACCAATGTTATCGATTGCATCTCCCCTACATCGAAGCATTACCCATTCCCCATGAATGGCTACTCTGTATCGCGCCGGTCGTTCGACAAGGTGCTCGCCTACCGTGCAGAGCGGGCCGGAGCCGAGCTGCGTCACCCCTGTTCTGCGGTCCGGATCACCGAAGACAGCGTGGTGTTGGCGGACGGTACGACCGTGGGGGCGAAAGTGATCGTGGGTGCCGACGGCCCCCTTTCCCTCGTGGCCCGATCTCGGGGAGCCCATCTTCCGCGCGAGATGTACAAGATGATCACCACAAGTTCTCCGGGGCAGTTCGACCCGGTCGTGGAACTCTTTTTCGGCAGTGTGGCCCCGGGAGGATATGCCTGGGTGATCCCCAAGGGAGATGGGGCCAACGTCGGCCTCGGGGTGGCCAACCTCCCCCCGGGGCAAACGTTGTCCAGTCTGTTGGCCAAATTCGCGTCCCGGCGAAAATTGTCCTTGAACCCCCCCTTCACTCGGTGGTGGGTCCCTCTCGGTGAACCACCGAAGAGCGCAGTGTTCGGCAATGCCCTGCTCGCCGGAGATGCCGCCAACATGGTCATGGCAACGAATGGAGGAGGCATCCCGACCGCGATGATCGGTGGGATGTACGCCGGGCGGGTCGCATCCGACCATGTCCGTTCGGGGCGTCCCCTCGCAGACTTCGACACGTTGTGGCAACACAATCTCTCCCTGCCATTGCAGCGGGGATATTCGTTGAAGGCCTTCGGGGACCGGGTCGTCAACCACGACCTTCTTCTTGCCTTCGGCATGCGCTACATCGGGAAGGGCGGGATGGGGAGTTTCATCCGGATGCAGTGGCCCCGACGTCTCGGCGGGAGGGCCGCTGCATGACGGGGACCATCGACGGCCCGGCCTCTTTGGGACTTCTTGTCGATCAGATCCTCGGCAAGGAGGGGGTGGAGCGTTTTCACGAGGTGTTCTCACCGCTCGCCCACGACCTTCAGGAGGTAGGGAACCGTATCAGCCGCGTGATGCCTTCATCGTACTCCTTCCTAACGGAGGCCGCGACCTTCGCAACGTCCACCGGCGGGAAGTACCTGCGCCCCCTCGTCATCCTCACGGTGTACCGGTCCCTAGGTTTCGAAGACACCTCGGCTGTCCACTCACTGGCGGCAGCCTTCCAACTCATCCACACGGCGTCCCTCGTCCACGACGATCTCATCGATCATGCCGAACTCCGGAGGGGTCGACCTTCGGTCTACAAGGCCTATGGTGAACCGGTCGCTATCGTGACCGGAGATTACTTGTTCGTGCGGGCCTTCCAGCTCGCCGCTGAATATCCCCAGCCGATCATCCACATGTGCGGTGAGGCGAGCGCGGACCTGGCCCTGGGTGAAGTCATGCAGGAGAACAGCCGGTTCGATCTCACCATCGGTAAGGAACGTTACCTTCGCATCGTGGCGAACAAGACCGCCAACGCCTTGGCCGTGGGGGCAGAAGCCTCGGCGCGGATCGCCGGGGTGGACGACGCGGTGGCACGATCGCTATACGAGTATGGCCGGGCCCTGGGGATAGCCTTTCAGATCAAGGACGATCTTCTGGACGTCTTCGGTGACCCCGAGGTGACGGGAAAGCCGCTGCTCTCCGACTTCCGCGAGGGTCTGCCCACGCTACCCTCTTTGGACGCGTATGAATTGCTGCCGGTCCGGGAGCGAGAGGAATTCGAACGCTTGTTCACCCTACGCACGAAACGCCAATCCCAGTTGTTGCGCCTCAAGGAGCTCTGCGAGAATGCCGGAGTGAAAGACCTGAGCGACCGTCAGGCGGAGGAGTGGGTCCACACTGCGGTCTCGTCCCTCCAGAGTGTTCGTCCTGGACCGTACCGGGACCTCCTTGAAAAGGTAGCGGAAGGTGCCATTCAACGGCGGTACTGAGCGTTCCGCCGGGAAATCCAACGGTTACCTTTATTAATGAGCCGGAGTTCGTGCACGCGCTTTTACCATGGATGAGAAGAGCCCGCTGGAAGCGGTTCAGGAGGTTCTCAAGGGGTCCCCCGAGAGAGGATTCAAGGAGACCATCGAGGTATCCTTCAACCTGAAGGACCTCGATCTCACCCTGCCTAAGAATCGTGTCGAGGACGAGGTCACTTTGCCCAAGGGTCGGGGCCGTCCCGTCAAGGTAGGGGTCTTCGGATCCCCCGAACTGGTGACCAAGATCAAGGGCACCGCGGACCTTACCGTCCTCCCAGACCAGATGGACACGTACTTCAAGGACAAGCACGCGAGCCGGAAGCAAGTGGATGCCATCGATTTCTTCCTTGCGGAAGCCCCCTACATGCCCACGATCGGCAAGCGTCTCGGTACCGTCCTCGGACCTCGAGGGAAAATGCCCAAACCCATCCCACCGGGTACGGACCCCACCCCCACGATTCAGTCGCTCAAGCGGACGGTCCGGGTCCGTAACAAGGGGAAGAAGACCTTCCATGTGCCCGTGGGCACCCGGGACATGTCCCCAGAGGACCTCGCACAGAACCTGCAGGCAGTACTTGACAGGGTCGTCGGAAAGCTCGAACGGGGTCGGAACAACATCGGGAGCGTCTATCTCAAGACCACTATGGGAAAGTCCGTGAGGATCTGGTAGGATGAGCGCTGCGAGTCCCTCCCCACCCGTTTCGCATGTCTCCGAGGCGAAGCAAACCCGAGTGCGCCAGGCGGAATCGCTCAGCCAGGAGATGCTGAAGAAGAAAGTGGTCTCGCTCGTCGCCTTCCGTGGTGTGCCAGCCGCCAACCTTCAGATGATGCGGAAAGGTCTCAGGGACCGTGGGCACATCTTCCATGTTGCACCCAACAGCCAGATTATCCATGCCTTGGAGCGGGCGACGGGCTCAAGTCCCAAGCTTGCGGGACTCATCCCGCTCGTGACGGACCAGACGGCCGTCCTCATATCCGATTCCAACCCGTTCGTCCTGTTTCGGGAACTCAAAAAGACCCGCAACAAGGTCGCTCCCCGCGGCGGAGAGATCGCACCGGAAGACATCATGGTGCATGCAGGGAATACCCCCTTCAAGCCCGGCCCCATCGTGGCCGAGCTCCAGCACGCCGGGTTCCCGGCCGCCATCGAAAAGGGAGCTGTCGTCATCAAAAAGGACACGGTCGTCGTGAAAAAGGGGGAACCCATCAGCCGGGAAGTAGCCCAGATGCTCGGGCGACTCGACATCAAACCGATCGAGGTCGGTCTCATGCTCCGGGCTGCGGTCGAAGAAGAGACGCTGTACGGGAGCGACGTGCTCTCCGTGGACTTCGATGCCATGCTCGGGAACCTCGCCCGAGCCCGTATTCAGGCCCAAGAGCTCGCGTTGGCGGCAGGGTTCATCACACCCGAGACGCTCCCCCTGCTCATCTCGCGCTCGTTCCGGCAAGCTCGGGGCTTAGCCCTCCATGCTGGTTTCATATCCGCCGATACGATTGCTTCCCTGCTCGGCCGGGCCGTCCGGGAAGCAAACGCTTTAAAGGGTCTAGCTAAGTGAGGAGGTAACGAAAATGCAGTACGTCTACGGAGCCATGCTGTTGCATGCGGCAGGAAAGAGCATCGATGAGAAGGGAATCACCGCCGTGGTCACGGCCGCCGGAGCACAACCGGACGCGACCCAGGTCAAGGCCTTGGTAGCTTCCCTGGAAGGAGTAAACATCGCCGAAGTGCTCGCGAAGGCTGAGGCTGCCCCGGTGGCTGTCGCAGCGTCCGCCGGGCCGGCCGCCGGAGCCCCGGCGGAAAAGAAGGAAGAGAAGAAGGAGGAGAAGGGGGTCTCGGAAGAAGAGGCGTCCCAAGGTCTCTCCGCCCTCTTCGGATAGACCGCACCAAGAGGCCAACCCAAGGGGGGGAACTCCCCCCCTTACCCTACCCGCTCACTTGGTCAAAGAGACCCTTCAAGCGGGCCGCACTCGATTCATCGACGGAACCCGGCGAAAGGGTCGAAATCAGGACAATCCGGTGGCTCGAGGCGGCATCCATGATCTTCTTCAGGAACTTGATGGTGCGATCAAGCCCGTTCGACGTCACAAGGTCGCCCAGGCCGTCTATCAACACCACGGCGGCATCTTGGTCCTCCATGAAGTGGAGCACGCGCGCCGTGATCTCATGATCGAGCAAACGAGGATTCAAGGTTTCCTTCCATCCCGAGGATTCAGAGATCCACACGACATTCCCCCCAGGGATCCGATAATCTTCTCGAAGCTTGACCGGGAATGTCGAAGTGAGGAAAAGCCCGAGCCGGTCCCCCTTGACCTGATTGAAGGCTTCGATGGCATGGGACGGTCGAGCGTCCAGGAACAAGTACGACCTTCCTGACCGGAGGTCCACGGGGAGGGGCCCCGGTGCGGGCTGGGCAGGATCCACCGAGGATGAACTCGAGATGGTCGACTTGGCGCGGCCCTTTGACCTCTGAGGCGTCCCGGGTGCGTTCCTCGTTGACGGGTCATTGGTCAGAGACTCGGGGAAGATGGTGTCGACCCGCTCGAACAACTGGAGCACCTGAGTGAACCGGCGGGCGCGCAGGGCCATGGTGATCTGCTTTACCAGGACCGCGGGGGCCCGGACATCCATTCCCCGAGCATGGGCGGTCTTGAGGCGGTTGCTTATCTCGACGATTCGGCGTTCGATGAGCGGTTGGAGAACTTCGATGGCTTGGGTGACGGCCATCGCGAGGACAGCCTCCCCTTCTTTCCGCCGACCCTTCTCCACGTAACTGAATGCCTTCTCAATAGAAGGGCGGGCGTGGAACGAGTCGTTGCCCAGTGCGATAATGCCATTCTCGAGGAGGTTGAGCGTATTGACCATAGGACCCAAGCTCGACAACTGCTTTTCCTGCTCGGCCGTGGCCCGTTCCAACGCTGTGAAACTTTGGAAGAAACTCTCGAGGTCCCGGTGGGCATGGTGGCGGGACATGCTTTCGAGGTCCTCCCGCATTTGGGGGGAAGCAAACGGGCCCATGTTCTCCACGTTCCTCACGGCGCCCGCAAGCACCTCGACCGCCTTCCGCTGGATGGAGTCGGCGAGCTCGGATTCCGCCGATCGCATCTCGACTATGGCATCTTCCTTTTCCCCGAGCTTCCAAAAATTGGCCGCGCGCTTGAGCATCATGGCCGCGGTGCGTACGTCGACCGAATGGTGGACGGCGAGTTCCACCAGGCGCTTGTTCGCTTGAGCGAGCTTGGCGAAGATGACGTCCGGATCGGACTCCTCTATCTCGGCCGGGGGCGATACGGTTTCGTTGCGGGGCTCTGCCGCTTCCGAGGAGAGCGGAAGCTCTGAGGGGGACTGGACGGGGGAAACGGGCGGTATCACGACCGGAGGTGCGGGTGCTTCTGGAGAAGCGGGGGACGGTTCGGGCTCCGTCTCGGGTTCCAAGTCCCGTGGTTCAGGTGTAGGGCTTTCCTTCGTGTCTGGGGGGGGTACCGTCTCCGGAGACTCCGCCGGTGAGGGGGTAGGGGGCGTTTCGCTGGGGGGCGCCTCCGACGGGATCGAAGGTTCAACAGCCTTCGGCAAAGAGGTCTCGGGCGTCGCCTTGACCACTTCAGGTGAAGGCGCAGCTGGTCCGGAGGACGGGGCTTCGGCGACCGCGGGAGCGGTGGACACCGGCGGTGGAGCCACGGGAGCCGGAGCGGTCTCGATGACCGGCTGATCCGGCCACAGTTCCTTGGGGAGGCCGCACGAAGGGCACTCCAACGCTTCCTCCGGCACCGGAGTATCGCACACGGGGCATTTTCGTTCCCCTTTCATTCTTCTCACTCAGATGAGGGCATGCAGACTATAACTCTTCGTAAGAACTCTTCTTTGCCGGACGCCCCCCCCTCAGATGGGAAGGGGTGCACGGTGGACCTGAGCTCGGGACACCGTATTCGCAGTTCCGACGGTTCTCGAATCTGGAATGGGGCCTATCTGATGACACTCTGAAATCTCTCGAACTCGGGGGATAGTGCGGGAACACTTTGTTGGAACTCAAGGTGGAGGAGCTTCGTAGCGTTGTACCATTTCACGACAGGGGTGATACGATTAGGATCAGGGGAGTGTAGGGATGTAACTCTGCTCTTGGTACTCGGGCATTCAAGCTTCCCTGTCTTACCTTTGGGAAGACATGCGGGGGTGTTGTCGGGGTTCGAGAGAGGGTAACTTGGACCACCTACCCAAAGACCCTGCCCAGCCTTTATAGAGGGGCTGCAACCGTGTCAGTGACAAGCATTGGACCCCGCGCCTATGGGCATCCTCTCCAACTGGCCTGAGCCCATGCGCGGTTCCCTGTACAGTTTCATAGGGAGCAGAATGTGTGAGACTGCCAAAGGCATTCCTAGTTCCTGATTTTCTAAAGACGACACTGTTTTAGTGGATTCATCGCAGGCCCCATTCCCACAACGCGCCCGGAAACTTCTGACCCGAAGTCGAGGCACCTTGACCCCCTATTGAAATGGCGTGCTGGCGATCGTAGAAACTGTCAAGGGCCAAAGGCCAGAGAAAATCTCCGAGAAGGGCGTAGGATGGTCCGTGCGAAAGCTGCAGCCCCCGGTAGGGGAGAAAGGTGCCGACGGGCAGATTCCGTTGGGAGGTGGACGCCGAGAAGGTCGGAAGCATCAATCAACATGGTTTTCGCAGCTTCGGGTGGATACGTACGGCGGCAGCGATCGCAACGGTAGCCCTTTCCTTTTCCCGTAGAGTGGGTCGAGAGGCCGCATGGGGAGCATCTGGGATTCTGTAAATGCCGGAGGCGGGGAGCGAGACGAAGTATCTCCATGCCCTCCAAGCGGAGACTGCGCAGAGGGGGGTCCCACGCCACACTTCCCCATACCGTGATGAGATCGTCGACGGCTAAACGTCGGACCACGCGCACAAGCTCTTTTCCAGGTTCGAAGGCGATGCAGGGCATTTCACCAGAGCCATCCGACAGGCTGAAACTGACGTGACCCCCCCGAAGGACCCGAGGGGGAGAGGCCACTCTCCCGGAAAGGGCAGGCGATGTGCCCAACTCGACCTCAGACACCCGGGAAAGATACACATGGTCACCTGTTCCCTGATTGGTCTCGAAAAGGACCTGACGTTCTACTTTCTCGGAGCAGATTTCCTGAGCGGCTCGCAACAAACGCCCCGGCTTCCGTCCCCGGACTCCAAAGAGGATAGGGCATGGGGTATGTGGGGTCACCAAAAGGCGACGTTCGGCAGGATCCCAGGAGAGGAATGTCTCCCGGTACTTCAACGACATCCCCTGAACGGAACGGGCATCAACGGAACGATCTGAGCCCCAGCGGTCCCGGGGGCGATACGCAATGACCTCCCAAGTCTTCCTCCGGGCTGGCCAAGAGATGGCGGCGGCAGCGCCGACGAGGCCCTGCCCACTGCCGTAGGCGACGAACCCGCTCCCACGGACTCGGGAGAGCATCTCTATAGCGCGGGTGGGTGGGACCCGTTTCCGTACGGTGGCCCAATACAATTCCTCAGGGACCCTATCGGAGGCGTAGGCGAGCGCAGGGT
Source organism: bacterium (assembly GCA_021832495.1). Lineage (GTDB taxonomy): Archaea > Thermoplasmatota > Thermoplasmata > Lutacidiplasmatales > UBA184 > JAJYEA01. The sequence goes on from JAKBKR010000032.1 coordinate 8,152, forward strand.
CGGTCCCCTCCTCCCCCCAACGGGCCTCTCTTTGCAACACGCCCAGAGTCCGATCGATGACCTGATTCCTCTCATGTTCCGATAGCGAGTCGCCCTTCGCGTACATCCACAACAATCGGCCATGGATATTCCCTACACATGTCCGAGTTCCTCTACCGTGAACAACACGAACGGCGAGAGCGGCATTACCCCGCGTCTTGAAAGGGACGTTCGGATTGAGCCGGACCAGTCGAGGGTACCCTTGGATGTCGAGGCCGAGGGATCCGACCTCCCGGATGACCTCGGTCAGGACCCAAGTGGTGCAGCCGCCCGAGGGCGAATCCGTGTCATCCAGCCCGAGCCACAAACCTTCCTATTCGAGCGATGCCAGCATTTTCTCGTAGCGCGCCGAGTTGGCCGCAACGGAGATGTCGACCGTCGCCGGTGCTTCTGCTGGATTTGGCAACAAGGTGCGGTCGAGCGAGGCATACAACTGGTCATCGGGCGTCCGGTAGATCTCCCCGACCGGGATCTTGCCCGAGTGCATGACGTCTAGCACGGTGGAGAAGGCCTTTCCCCGGTCCGCCTTGTCGTATCCCGGGCGCTTTCCCACATCTTCCACCTTTTCCCTCCAGAGGTCGTACGTGTCGTTGTACGTCACACAGGGTGACAATATCTCGACGAAGGCAAACCCCTTGCGCTCTTGGGTGAAACGGAGCGCTTCAGTCACGAGAGCGGTCGCCTCCTTAGGGGTGCCGGAAAATCCACGGGCGATGAATGCCGCGGCAGGGATCGAAAGTGCCGTGAGGATGGCGTCCACTGGGGGCTCGACATTCCCTTCGAAGCCCACGTGGCTGGTGGGGGAGGCCTGGCCCTTTGTCAACCCATAGGTCTCGTTGTTCATGACGATGTAGGTGATGGAGGTGTTCTTCTTCAGGGCATGGACAAAATGACCCATTCCGATGGCATAGCCATCTCCGTCCCCGCCAATAGCGACCACGGTGAGCTTGGGGTTGGCCAGCTTGACACCGATGGCCGTTGGCAAGAGCCGGCCGTGCAACGCATGGAACCCATATCCATCCATGAAATTATGGATCCCTCCCGAACATCCGATGCCTCCGACGAGCACGAGGTTCTCCGATGGGACCTTGAGCTCGAGTACTCCCTTCTTCACGGCGGCCATCACTCCGAAGTCTCCACAGCCCGGGCACCAAGTGGGCTGGATGGGTTTCACATGCTCGACCATGTTCAGAAACCTCCCCCCTCACTCTCGTAGGTAACGATCGGGGTTTTGGACGGCACGTACGAAGCGTGCTCCTTCATCATCTGTTCCACGTGACCCGCAATCTCTTCGGCCACAAAGGAGGAGCCATCGTACTTCACGATGCTCTCGATGTTGTGAGCCGTCACGAAGCTGCGGATAAGTCGGGCGAACTGGCCCATGAAGTTGTGTTCTACCACGAAGACAACATCCACACTGCTCAGGAAAGGCGCGAGTGTCTCGATAGGGACGGGCCAAAGGGTACGGGCCTGGTAGAATCGGCTGGAGATCCCCTTGCGCTTGAGGAGGCCTTGCGCCTCGCGAATTGGTCCGAAGGTACACCCGAATCCGATGAAGCCGACCCGGGCCTTCTCATCCCCCCAGATGATCGGAGGAGGTAGGTCAGGTTTGGCCAAGCGCAGTCGGGTCATGCGTTTCGCCATCATCATCTTCCGGTTCTCGACGTTGACGGAGACATGGCCCCATTCGTCGTGCTCGTTGCCTGTCACCTGGCTTTGCCCGCCCTTCATGCCGGGAATCGTACGGGGGGAGACGCCGTCCTTTGTGAATTCGTAGCGTTTGTAAGCGGCCAAGGCGTCTAGGGCTTCCTGGCTCAACAGCTTGCCTCGGTCGACAGAGACCCCCTTAAGGGTGAGGCGCGGAGTCGTCTGCATGTTCTCCCCTAGGGCTTGATCCAAAAGGAGGATTATTGGCAATTGCCATTTCTCGGCAAGGTTCAGAGCCTGGATACCGATGTCATAGGCATCTTGGGGGAACCCCGGAGCGAGCACGAAACGAGGAAACTCTCCGTGGGATGCGAAAACTGCGTGGAAGAGATCGCTCTGCTCATTCCTTGTGGGTTCACCTGTGCTCGGACCGACCCTCTGGCAATCCGTGATGACCACGGGGATCTCAGCTTCACCCGCATGCCCGAGCGCTTCAGTCATCAACGAGAAGCCGGGGCCACTGGTGGCCGTCATCGCCCGAGCTCCGGCATAGGCGGCGCCGAGCGTCATGTTGATGGCCGAGAGTTCGTCTTCCGCTTGTCGTACCACCCCGTGATACTGGGGTAAGATCTTCATCAGCGTCTCCATGACGGGGGTCGCCGGGGTGATCGGATATCCTGCGAAGAAGCGACCACCACCCACGACAAAACCGTACGCGAGGGCCTGGTTCCCGGTGAGAAGTACCTGATCCGTGGCGGTACCCCGTTCGACAGAGAACCGGGGTTTCGGGCCGGGGCTCTTCGCCGCCAACTCGACGCCGATGTCGAAGGCGGAGAGGTTCTTGGCCCGGGCTTCCTCGCTGCGCCGACCGAACCGTTGCTCTACAACCTTGCGGGCGGCCTCGCGGTCCATACCCATCAGTACCGAAAGCGCCCCGAAGGCGATCACGTTCTTGTACAGCGGGTTTCCCAGCTTGCTCGCGGCGGTGATCGAGATAGGGAGGAGAACGGTATTCGGGCCCGGGTTGGTCACGACCTTCTCGTCTCCCAGAATGAACCCGTCGGCAGAAAGGGTCTTCTCGCCAAAGGTTATAGCGTCTTGATGGAAGGCCACAATGACATCTTGGAGCGCTTTCTGGGCCATGGTGGGTTCGACCGAGGCCCGGGACGATGCGGCGGCATATCCTCCCCGGATCCGGGACAGGACGCTGCGGGAATTGTACACGTACATCCCCCGCGAATGGAAGTACCGGGCAAGGAGATCGGAAACCGTGAGCGTACCATCCCCTCCCTGACCGCCCGTGAGAACCGAAAGGTCACGGAGGACCCGGGTAACGGGAGGCTGGGACGGGGTCGTTTGTGAAGCGTGCTCAGGATGTGCGGCAACAACGCTTTCGGACATGGTGGGCTCTGCGATACTCGCAAGATGGCGTTCCCTATTTAATCTTGTGCTAGACTATACTCCCACTGTCCCCTCCGC
>JAKBKR010000033.1 GCA_021832495.1 bacterium
GGTCAAGCTCCTCATCGAAGAGCTCATGGACCGCGTGCTGGACCGGGTACGGCCCGTCCTTCAGGACAACATAAAGTCCCTGCAGTCCGAGCTCAAGATCGCTAGCGACCAAGGCATCGATATCCGCGCCGCGGAAGGCCTCGTGCATGAGGCCGATGAGAAGCTCAAGTCCCCTGCCGCTCCGGTCGGTGTGGCAAAGATCCTTGCCCAGGTTCATCGGGACTTTTCCCAGAACCGAGCCCTCCAAGAGGCCGCCCAACGTGCACTCGCTTCGGCCAAGGAAATCGTTTCCCAGGCCGAGATGATGAACCTCAACGTCATCGCCTACCAAGCCCGGTTGGACGAGGTCGCCGCCAAGATCGCCGGGACCCAGTTCGCCGTCGCCCTCGACATTTCCCAAGATGTCCGAAATTCCGCCCTCGCCTTGGTCAAGGAGCATCTTAACACCCTGCTCAACAATCTCCAGAACGTCATCACGCGCGCCAAGATGGAGGGTACATTGACGATGACCGCCGAGAACTATTTGGCCCAGGCTCGGAACAAAGTGGCCACGAACAACACCCAGGACATCCTCCAGCTCGTGGGAAAGGCCGAGAGCGAACTGGAGCGGATCGAGCTCCAGCATTCCATCGCCGAGAATTCGCTCGGGATCCTTGAAGGGAAGGTGAACGAGGCGATCAAGGCCGGTCTGATCGCGCCCAACCTTGCGGAGGAGATCGCCGAAGTGCGGAAGATCTTTGAGGAGGGGCATTATGCTGAGGTCCTGGAGCAGGTGCTCCGCGTCAGCGAGCATCTCCAGTCGGCGGCGAAGTTCCAGGGCCGGGCCGAATCGTCCATCCGCCGGGTCGAAGAGCTGGCCGAGACCGCTGCCGGACTCGGGGTCGATGTGGACCGGTCGTTGATCTCGAAGGCCCGGGCGGACATCACCCGGGGTGAGTACGGGGAGGCAGAGACCTTGGCGAAACAAGCCTGGGAACCGATGCGCCAGACCGTGAGCGAAGCCTTCACCCGTATGCTCACGGAGGCCTCTGGCTTCCTGGACCTTCTTCCTTCTGGGGAGGAAGCCCATGCTCGGCTGGCAGCCGCTCTCGAGCAGGCCCACCAGGCCAAGACCCGGGAAGATTATCCGGCGATGGCGTCGGCGATCGATCAGGCCTACCGGGAGGTCAACCGGGCCACGGTCGCATTCCTCCACGAACAGCAGGAGCGCCTTCAGAAGATCCCCGCCTCGTACGAACATTCCAAGCTGGAAGAGCTCCAAGTGCTTGCCGACGTCGTGATGGACAACCTACGCGAGAACCATCTCCTGGCCGTTGCCGAGACCTGGAAGAGCCTAGAGACCGAGATCAATCAGTTCTATACTCGGTATATCGACGCAGAGTCCGACCGGTTGGCCGAGCTGGGGATGCTTTGCGAACGGCTCGGTCTCGATTTCACTCCCATCATCGAGAAGATTTCCGAGGCGAAGAACGCCTTGCAGGAGTCGAACCTGAACGGTGCCCTGGGAAAGACGCATGAGGCCTCCGTCCTCCTCGACTCGATGATCCGCGCCGCCGTACCCGAGAAGCTCAAGGAGTTCCACAAGAAGTTGCAGCGGGCTCGGGACCAGCTGAACGTCTCGGTGGCGGGCCTCGAGGAGAAGACGAGCGAGGCCGAGTCCCTCCTCTCCGAGAACAACTTCGTGGCGGCCGCCCAGGCGATCATGGGGATCGAACTGGCGCTCAACCAGCGCAAGGCGTGGCAGACGGAGCTCATCAACCTCCAAAGCCTCCTCGTCTCCCGGATCGAGCAGGCCGAGGCCGAGCGAGTCGACACGACCCAGATCACGGTCCTCATGGACGAGGCCGTGGGTCTCAAGAACCGGGGCGACTACCCTTCCGCCCTCGAGCGGCTCCGCACGGGGCTCGAGGAACTCAAGCGCGTCCTTCCCCCGGTGTGACATCCCCGGGGCCGGCATCCTTCTCTTCCGGGGTCTCTACCTCGCTGGTCTGCGGAGCGTCGGGGATTCCTAGGTTCCGGCCGAGCAGCTTCTTGAGCTTCGCCCGGTCCGTCGTGTCGAAGCCGAAGTACTCGGCGAACCGGGTGCTCGTGGTCAGCTCGAGAGTGTTGGATTTCTCGCTCGCCCGAACGAAGCCGAGATCGCGTAGCCTGGGGACATCGTCGTAGGCGGAGTCCCCCAGCATCCGCACCAGGCGACTTTGGAGGATCGGTTGATGATAAGCGATGAGGGCCAGGGTCTTGAGCAACTTCTTGGGAAGTTCCGGCGCCGCCACGGTGCGGGCGGTCGGTAGGTAGGCTTTGCGGACCTGGATGATCCATCCGTCCCCCGCCCGGGCCACCTCGAGCGAGGTGAGGCGCGACGCGTAGGCATGATGGAGCTTCTTCAAGGCGACCTGGACGGCTTTCCAGTCCTCCGTGCCGAGGGCACGCGAAAGCTCATGGACGGTCAGGGGCTTCCCCACCGCAAAGAGGAGCGCCTCCACCTTGAGCGGCAACTCATCCCGGATGGGCGCTTCGTCCGCCATGCCTTCAGTTGGCCATGCCCGATCGAGGCACCGCTGCGTCCGCTCCGATCAGGATCCGGGCCGGGTCCATTTGCTCCAGGGCTCGGATGACCTCCACCGGCCCCCCCCCGATCGACTTCTGCTGGAGGGTCACAGCGCCCCCGCGCACGAGGAAAAGGAGCGAGAGGAAGAGCGAGACCACCTTCTCCCGAGAGGTCACACCCTGCAGGACCTCCGCGAACGAGAAGGCCTCTCCCACGGGGTGACGCTCGACGACCGACCAGACGGTGTTCAGGTCACAAATGGGTACTTCCTCCCCATGGACGAGAACGGAGTGCGATAGTGCACCCTGCTCGGCCCGGAGCTTCTCCCGGGCCGCCTCTTGCTCCAGGGCCCGGCGGGCCTCGATTTCGGCGTCCCGGAAGGCGTGCTCGAGCTCCATCAGGCTCACGGGTCGCGTCTCGAGGTGGCGCACCATGGATTCGAACGGCGGGGACTCCGAAGTCAAAATGGTTGACGTGACATCAATATCTTCGGCCGTAGTCAGGTCGGAAAGATATCCTTCATCGATCCCCCCTCCATCCAGGGGACTCTCCGGGGAGGGTTCGGGCTCCCGATGGGACTCAAGCACCACCTTCGACTGGAGGAAGAGGATGTTCCAAGCCATGTAGAGGAGCCGGCCCGCGACCGGGAAATCCATCCCGATCGCCTGGATCCGTTCGAGGTAGAGCTCGGTGAACCGTACGAGGTCGATCGCCCAGGGATTGAACTCTTCGGATAGGACCAGTTCAAAGAGAAGGGCCGTGGCCTTCTCGTACGGGTCCTCGATGACCACGTGGACCCCTTCCCGGAGCCCCTTCACCATTTCGAGATACCGGTCGAGGCGCTGGGTAGTGGCGAGGTCCTCTCCGATGAGCGCCTTGTTCCAGGAAAGGTACTCGAGCACATGCTGGGCGGCTTCGCGGGGAACCGGGATGGTGGCCAGTGCGATCTCCTTCGCCTCCTGCTCCGAAACGGTCATGCGAGCTCCGGCGCCCGGGGCGCCATCGCCTCGTGGGCGGCCACCTTCGACAGTTCCCGCTCGTCGACGTCCACGATGTCATCCAACCGCAATCCGACTACGTGGGAGATGCCATCGCCCCGCTGGGTGACCCCGAAGAGGTGTTCGGCCCACTTGAGGGTGACCTTCCGTAGGGAGATCACGATGAATTGGGCCTTGGTGGAGTTCCTCCTCAGCATCCGGCCGATGTTCTCGGCATTGATGCCATCCAGGCTCATGTCGACCTCGTCCAGCACATAGAGCGGGGAAGGATCATAACGCTGGAGGGCAAAGATGAAGGCCAGCGAGGCGAGGGACTTTTCCCCACCCGAGAGTTGTTCGAGCCGGGCGGCCTTCTTCCCTACGGGTCGGGCCCGGATGAGCAGGCCGCCCTTGAGCGGGTCCTCCGGGACCTCCATCTCAAGCTCCCCTTCTCCCCCACCGGAAAGCTCTGAATAGATTGTCCGGTAGCCTTCGCCAACCCCAGTGATCACATCCTTTAATCGCGCGCGCTTCTTGTCCTCAAGCTGGGCCACGAGGGAGAGCAGACCCTGCCGCTCATCCTTGAGGCGATGGACCTGCTCTTCGAACTCGTCCATGCGCTTCTTCTCTGCATCGTATTGCTCCAAGGCCAAGGTGTTGACGGCCCCGAGTGCCGTGATCTCACCGGAAAGCGAATCGATCCGCCGCCGGATCTCCTCGAAGGTTTTCCCTTTGAGGTCCTCCCCGGGCTCAGGGACATCCTGCGCAGCGGCCAAGGCATCCTCGACTGCCTTCCGGGCGGTCTCAAGGCGTATCCGGAAGTCCGCAAGGAGTCCTTCTTGGGTCTGCAGCTTCGTTGCGACCTTTCCCTCCTCGGTCGACACCTGGGTGAACTGTTGGGTGAAGCCATCCTTCTTGGTGTTCAGCGCGCGAGAGGCCGTGCTTTGCGCCTCGATGACCTTCTCGATCGCCTGGAGCTTCTCCTGTGCCGCGTGGAAGGCGGATTCGGTCTCTTTGGCCTCTTTGGTCCTCGCGGCGAGTTCGGCAACAAGGGTTTCGTACTCCTTCTGACGCGCGTTCAACACCTCTTCGCCCGAGGTGAGCGCGGTCCGGGCCCCCTCGAGCTCCCGGTGCAACCGAAGACGCTCATTGCCCAGTTCTTCGCCTTCTTCCTGGAGCTTCTTGACCCGCGAAGATAGGGCGTTCGGGAGGTTCTCCAGGTATTCTTTCTCGAGCTGTTCGTGGGAAGCCTTGAGCTGACTAAGTGCCTCGTTGATCTCTTTGGCCCGTTCTTCGGCCTCAACGGATTGCCGGGAGATCGTCTCGAGCCGGGTCGCCAGCTGCTTCAACCGCTGGTCGGCCGCTTTGTGGGCCTCTCGGGCCTTTTCGAGCTCCTTGTTGAGCTCCTCCAGTGTCGATGCGCTGCCGGAAGCCCGGACCGAGTGCCGGGCCAACTCCTCGGAGACCACGCGGAGCCGTTCGGTCACCGTCTTCAGCTCGGCCTTCACCTGGGCTTCCTCTTCCGTCTTCTGTCCCAGGTTCTCCGAGATCGCGCGGAGCGTGGCCGGGTTGTCTTTGGGGGCCTTTCCTGATCCGGAGAGCGAACCCCCCGTCATGGCACCCGAAGCTTCGATGAGTTCGCCCCGAAGAGTGGCCAGGCGAACGCCCCCCATCACCTTCCGGGCATTCTCCAACGAGTCCATGATCAGTGTTTCACCGAACACGAATGACATCACCGCATCCAGGCTCGCATCGAAGTGCACGAGATCGAGGGCAAAGCCCCGGCATCCCGGAGACTTTTGGACCACCAGCGACTTGCCCTTGGGACGCGCCGGGAGCATCTTGTTGAGCGGGAGGAGCGTGACCCGCCCCTTCCTCTCCTTGTTCAGGAGTTCGATGCAGGCCTGGGCCGTAGCATCGGTGTCCACCACCAACGCCTGTAGACGGTTCCCCCCCGCGACAGCCACTGCCGTGGCGAGGTCCGGCTCATAGGAGAGCAAATCCTCGACCTTTCCCTTGATACCCGAGATCTTTCCCAGGTTTCCCTGGGTCAGGAGGAAGTCAGTGGCCAAGGCCAAGGAACCCCCTTGGTTTCCCCGTTCCTTCAGCCGGGCATCCAGGGCCGAAAAGGCCCGGTTCAACTCAAGCAGTTCCGCGGCCAAGTTCTCTGCCCTTGCGGTCAGGGTCTTCTCCCGGGCGCGAAGTTGGTGGAGTTCCGGTGTGAGCGTGCCGAGGGATTGCTCACTCCCCTTTCGGGAACTCGATGCATCCTTGACACGGAATTCGAGGTCCTTGACCTCCGCTTGGCGGTGGGAGAAGTCCTCCTCGGCGAGAGCCTTCTCGCGCTCAAGGGAGGCCATTTCCGCCTTGCGCGCCTCGCCGGTCTTGAGGGCCGCTTCCCAGGCCGTCTGCTTCTCGCGCTGGTCCTGTTCGTTGGACACAATGGACTTCTTGAGCTCAACGGCCTTCTGCGATATGCTTCGGGTCTCACTGGTGGTCGAGAGCATCTCGGCATGAGCCTTGACCTTCTTCTCTATCTCCCGGACCTCCCCGTCCAAGGATTTGGCCTTGAGCTCGAGTTCCTTGAGGGCCTTCCGTTTCGAAGAGAGCTCCTTCTCGAACGCTCCTTTCTCTTGCGTGAGCGTGGTCACGCTCTGCTGGACGTTCTCGAGGGCCATCTGGAGCCGACCCACATCAAGGGTCCTCTCGTCCTTCTCCTTCTTGATCCGGACCGCCTCTTCCCCGCCCCGCCGGGCAATCTCCGAGTCGATGGCGTTGATCTCCCCTTGGAGACGCCCCTTCTCCGCCCGGAGTTCCTCGAGGCGGGCCTTGAGCTTCTCCACCTCGGTGGAGATGTCGGACATCTTCTTTTCGTTGCTCGAGACATCGGCCTTTAGCCGCGTGAGGTTCATGTGGGCGAGCGCCGCCTCACAGCGATGCTTCTGGTCGTTCAGGTCCTTGTAGCGGAGGGCCTGGGTACGCTGCCCGTCCAGCTCAGAAAGATGCCTTTCGACCTCCGTGAGGAGGGTGGCGATCTGGGCCATGTTGGCTTCGAGGCTCGCTTGCTTCTCGGCGGCCCGCGCAAGGTCGTCGTCGTACTGGGAGATGCCCGCGAGCTTTTCGAGCAGTCCCCGCCGTTCCAAGGGGCTCATGACAATGATACGATTGATCTCCCCTTGCTGGACAATGTTGTATCCATCGCCCGAGAGCCGGGCCTTCGAGAGCAAGGCATCCATCTCGCCTTGGGTGCTCCGCCGTCCGTTCACATAAAAGTAGGAATAGTAACCCTCGGGGTTCCCGGGGGCCAGCTTCACGTACCGGGTGAACTCTACCTCATTGGAGTCGATGGCGAGGCTACGGTCCGAGTTGTCAAAGACGAGGGAGACCTCGCACTCCGTGGCGGGCTTGCCCTGCTTTCCCCCATCGAAGAAGAGCCGGGTGAGACGGTCCGCCCGGAGGGCCTTGGAACTCGGCGGTCCCAAGACAAAAAGGATACCGTCAGAGATGTTGGACTTCCCCATCCCGTTCGGTCCCGCAACACCGGTGAAGCCCGGGGAGAAGGGGATCTCTGAACTCCCGGCGAACGACTTGAAGTTGCGAACCCGCAGGCACTTCAGATACATTCTAGCGCCCTCCGACCGGCCTTGTCAGACAATCCGATGCCCTGCAAATGGTAAGCGTCCGACATTTGTCTGCTGCCCTGTCTAAGTATGGCATCCCTATTTAATCGTTTGGCTCGACTGGAAAGCCCTCCCGGCGGCAAAGCAAGATTTATGAATCTTTAAGGTCACTGGGCTCCGGGCCTATGGGCGTTGGGCAACAATCCGTCGGTCTGAGACGCACCCAGCGTCATCCCACTTTATCAACGGTACTGGTCGCTCCACTCAATGGGACGGACCCGAGTTCGACGGGTTGATACCATGTGCAGATTGTTTGGTTGGTTGACTCCGAATGAAACGCCTGCGGAGGACCTTCTGACCCAATCTGCCCATTCCCTTCTTCGGCTCTCGGATGTGAACCCGGAACATCTCCAGGATGACGGCTGGGGGATCGGTTGGTTCCACGCCGGCACCCCGGTCATGCGAAAGGGGAGCTACGGTGCGTTCCGTCCCGCGGAACGCTCGCAGTTCCTTTCGGCCGCTCACGACGCTTCCGGCACCCTTGTGGTGGGCCACCTGCGCAAGGCGAGCAATCCCATGAACCTCCCGCTCGAACGCCTGCACGGGAGCGCCAACAGCCAACCGTTCTCGGAAGACGGATTGCTCTTCATCCATAACGGGATGATCCCTCTCCCTGCCGAGACCCGTTCCCGGCTCGGACCCTATTCCAATTCCCCTCGGGGGCTGAACGATTCCGAGGTCCTCTTCTACCTCCTTCTACATAACCGGAGCCGTTCTTCCGACCTCCGGGAGGCCTACGAGCGCTCCGTCAAGGAGCTGACCGCCGTATGGGAAGCCCAGGGGAGGCCAGGCAAAGGCCCATACAGCGGGCTCAACCTCATCGTGGCTACCTCGCCAGTGGAATTGTGGGCTTTTTGCCTCTACCAAGGGGACCACGGGACATCACTGGCCGGTGGGGAACGCCCCTACTATGAGATGTGCTTCCGCGAACGGGCCGGGAACCTCGCAGTGGCGAGCGAACCCCTGGATGATGAACCCGGCTTATGGGTGCCGCTTCCTGCGGGAACGTATTTGCATGCCCGGATCGCGCACACTAAGATCATGAAGGAAACCGGAGGGATCCATGCGAAGCTCGGCAGCTGAACGGACCATCGCCCCGATATCCGAAGAAGGGGACTCCGCCGGCTCCCCGCCCCCGATCCTCGAGGAGGCTCTCCAACGCATTCCAGGCTCGACGCACCACCGGTCTCGCTTCGGGCCGGAGCCTGCCCTCTGGCTCCACGGGAGAGAGATCGCCCATCTCCACAAGGACCGAAGCATCGACATCCGGTTGACACGGACCTTGGTGCGTCGCCTGTATTCGGACCTCCGCACCGACCCGAGGATAAGTTTCCGACAATCGACCGGGGCCGACTGGATCGAGGCCCGTTGCCAGACCTTCGAGGACGAGGACTTTTGCCTCCACCTCATCGAGCTCGCCGGTGAGGCGAACGAAGTTGGTGAGGCGATCCACCCCACGCGGCCCCCCTCGACGCGCGGATAGGCTTGGTGCCGAAGGACCCCAAATTTCCAAAGCTCTTCGCCGGATACTGCTCCCGATACCTTCGCCTTAAATGCGGAGGCGTCGTCTCCTAAAGTTCGTGAGCCCTCCATCCGCCTCCCGTCTTCGCGAACACCCGTCCGCACCCCCTCGGGCGCCCTGGGTCGGGTGGGCGGTGTTGGCGCTCGGGTTGCTAACGTTGGGTTCGCTCCTCGGGGCAATCGTTTCACCGGGGGCCACCACGCAACTCGAACCCGGGAACTGTACCTATGAACCCGTCACCGCCTCGTGGCTTTCGAGCCAAGAGCAGAAGTGGTCCCAACATGCTCCCGTGCCCTTGGTCTCGGGAGCCGTCCTCATGGCGGCGAGCTACGGGAATCCAGAATCCCCCGGGAGTTCGCTCAACGCCATCCTCGCAGACCTCGCAATGCTGAAGGAATCTGGGGCCCAGGTGATACGGATCGATCTTAACTTTCAGCCTTGGCTGGAACAGAACGCAACACTCATCGCAGAGCTTGATGCGGTAGTGGCCCAGATCCGGTCCGATGGGCTTGCGCTCATGATCGCAGATTCTGCCTCCGAGACGTATTGGCACCACCCGCTTTCCTGGTCGGACTTCGTGACCGCCGCGATCCAACGGGAAACGACCCTGGCCAAGCTCTACCATCCGGATTACTATGTGCTCGTCAAGGAACCCGGCTGGTACTATCCGATGGTCCAGGGCTACCCATGGAACCCCTCGGTCGAATCCGTGACGAACTGGGTCGACCTCACGCAGCAACTGATATCGGTCGTTCGGGAGGCGTCCCCACAGACCGTCGTCGGTGTGGCCGTTGCAGCCTCCTCTCTCTACACCGGGGGCGCCAGCACGGAGTTGAGCTACCTCGAGGCGGCCCGGTCCATGCCGGGTCTTGATTTCCTCGGGTTCGATATCTATGGGGTCTGCGACTTCGAGAACACGCTCACGTTCCTAGCGAAGGAAGGGACGGGAGGCAAGCAGGTCTGGGTGCCAGAAGCTTGGAGCTCGGCGGGGAGCTCGGTCTTCGAACCCAGCATGGTATCCCTCGATGTCCCCTGGGTCCAGACGCTCTATGCGTTCTTGAGCTACATCGGCGCCCGGGGGGTCGGAATGTTCTACACCGACCTGTTCGCACAATCCGCCCCCCCACCCGGGAACTCGTCGGCTCTGCTCCAGTATTACTCCGGGAGGACGCCGGTGTTCTACGCATTCCAGAATGCGACGAAGGGTAACCGGATGTTCGGATTCGCCCTGGGACTTTCATCCGTTCCCGGCGGTTGTGGAGACCCTCATGTGACCTTGGCCACTGGGGGACCGGCCTTGGTCAATACTGCCCCCGCAGGTTCCTACAGCATAGTTGCCACCCCATGTCCCGGTTACCGCTTCCAAGCCTGGAGCTACGAAGGAGACATCTCCGTGACAGCCACGACCGACCCAAACAGCTCCCTAATCGTGCTCGGACCGGGTAACGTCACCGCTGTGTATTCTCAAACCTCCTTCGTGGGGCTCGGAGTCGTCATCCTCCCCGTCTCCTGCTCAGGCACGGCCGTAACCATCGGGTCCTCAAAGGCTCTCGGTGGGGGATCTTTCGCACTTACGTCGGGTGATTTCAGTCTGGTCCCAGAGGGGTGCCCAGGAATGACCCTCGGTTCGCTTGAGGCCACAGGGAACTTGACGGTCTCCGGGGAGCAACTTTCCGTAAGGGGGCCCGGGACTCTGCTCTTGGTGTACGTTCCCGCTTCCCCTCCGGCCACTCTTTTTGGGCTCCCGATCAACTTCGGATATCTTACCCTCGGCTTCCCGGTCCTGACGATCATCGCTGTTCTCGCTGCGGCGGCTTGGGGCTTCCGAAGGCGCAAGACCGGAGAGCCCGGAGAGGCGGGGCCTCGGCAAGATGTGAATCGAGTTCGCGCGTTACGGACCGCGGGGCGTTGGGCGCTCTTTGGGTTCGGCGTGCAGGTCCTCTCGTTCTTTGCGTTCACCCTGCTTGACCTGCGGTACCTTTGGATCACGGGCTACTCGGTGTCTCCCTCCGTGGGATTCGGATGGATCTTGGCGGGAGAAGGATTCCTGTTGACTTTGGCGCTCTTGTTGTATCTTAGTTGGGCCCGGTCGCTGTCTCCAATCCGGAGGGGGGAGGTAAGGTTGGCCCTGGTATCCTCCCGCAAGATAGCCGTGATCAACTTGCTCACCGGGTTCGTCCTCGGCGGCGTCCTGTATCTGCAAGCGGATCGGGCGCTTCGACGGGCGCTTTGCGGGGAGGATTCAGTGTCAGGAAGCGAGACCCGCGTTCAATGATCGTAAAGCTTCTGCATCGACCCGACCCTTTCAGTTGGCGCTTTCGGGTCCGGCACGGCCCGCGCATCCATCGCTCCCACCGCCCCGCCCATCAACTTCTGGGCAATGCTCAAATAGGGCGCCCCCTCTATACCGGCTTCATGAGGCCGGGGGGAAGGTCGCGGGCCGGGAAACTCGTCTACGCTCCGCTATCTGCTCAGTGCCGCCCGGACTCT